>JANORI010000862.1:0-12230 GCA_031415235.1 Acidobacteriota bacterium
CTTCTTCGACCTCTCGCTGGATCTGCTCTGCGTGGCCAACCTCGACGGGTACTTTCTGCGGCTCAATCCCGCCTGGCAGCGCGTCTTTGGATACTCTGACGACGAACTCCGCGCGTCGCCATTCCTCGACTTCGTTCATCCCGACGATCGCGACGCGACGGTCGCTGCGCTCGGCGCGCTCACCACGGGCGGCCGCGTCGTCGACTTCGAGAACCGCTACCGCGCGCGCGATGGCAGCTACCGCTGGCTGGAGTGGACGGCGACGCCCTACGTGCACGAGAGTGCGGTCTACGCGGCCGCGCGTGACATCAGCGACCGCAAGCGTGCCGACCAACTGCAAGACGCCTCGAATGAGCGGCTCGGGCAGATGGTGGCCGAGCTCGGCGTCGCCAAGCGCCGCGCCGAGGCGGCCACGATGGCCAAGGCCGAGTTCCTGGCGAACATGAGTCACGAGATTCGCACGCCCCTGAACGCCATGATCGGCATGACCGCGCTGGCGCTGCAGACCCGGCTCACGCCGCCGCAGCGGGAGTTCATCCACACGGCGAACCAGTCGGCCGAGGCGCTGCTTGCGATCCTGACGACATCCTCGACGTGTCGAAGGTCGACGCCGGCCGCATGGTGCTCGACTCCGTGTCCTTCAGCCTGCGAGACACCGTCGAGGACGCCGTGAAGCTGCTTGGCCCGAAGGCGCACCAGAAGCAGTTGGAGCTGGTCTGCCGGATCGGCGCCGCGGTGCCCGACGCCCTCATCGGCGACCCTGGCCGCCTGCGACAGGTGATCCTCAATCTCGTCGGGAACGCCGTCAAGTTCACGGAACGCGGCGACGTGGTCGTTGACGTGGCAACCGACGCCGTCACCGCCGACGAGGCGTCGCTGTGCTTCACCGTGTCGGATACGGGCGTCGGCATTGCGCCCGAGAAGCAGTGGCAGATCTTTGGGCCGTTCGTGCAGGCGGACGCATCGACGACCCGACGGTTCGGCGGCACCGGACTCGGGCTCACGATCTCGGCCCAGCTCGTCGAGCTCATGGGCGGGCGCATCCGGCTGGTGAGCGAAGCCGGACAGGGCAGCCACTTCTCGTTCGCGTTGAGCTTTGCGCGCGCGGCCCGGCCCGGGCCGGAGAGGCCGGTGTCGGAGAAGCTGCGCGGCCTGCGGGTGCTCATCGTGGACGACAACCGCACCACGCAAACGGTGCTCGACGGCGTGCTGCGCCAGTGGCAGGCCGTGCCGGGCACCGCCGACGCCGCCGACGTCGCGCTGACCATGCTGCGCGAGGCGGCCGCGTCCGGCACGCCGTGGGCGGTGACGCTCATCGATGCGGAGATGCCCGGCGTCGATGGTGCCAGCCTGGCAGGAGAGATTCTGCGCGATGCCCGCCTCGCGTTCACCAAGGTGATCATGCTCACGTCGGCCGGCGTACCGCCGCGGCCGCAGCGACGGCAGGCCGACCTGGCCATCGCGGCGCGGCTGAGCAAGCCGCTGAAGCAGTCGGACCTCCGCGAGGCGCTCCTGGACGTGACGGCGCCAGCACCAGCGACGCGCCGCACGCAGGCGGCCCGCGGCCGCAGCGCGACCCGGCGGCGGCTCGACGTGCTGGTCGCAGAGGACAACGCCACGAACCAGACGCTCGTGGCGCACGTGCTTGGCCGCCGGCGTCACCGCGTGACGCCGGTGTCGACGGGGCGCGACGCGGTGGCGGCCGCCACGAGCCGCCCGTTCGATCTGATCCTGATGGACGTGCAGATGCCCGGCATGGACGGGTTCGAGGCCACCGCGGCCATCCGCGCGCACGAATTGGGTACGGGCCGACGCACGCCCATCGTGGCGCTTACGGCCCACACCACGGCGAGCGACCGTGACCGGTGTCTTGCGGCCGGGATGGACGCGTTTGTGGCCAAGCCGCTTCGCCCAGTGACGCTGCTGGCAGCCATCGCCACGCTGGTGCCGCGGGGCGCCGCCGCCAGTCCGTCCGGCGTCGCGGTGAGGTCGTCGGCCTCCCCTCGGGCCGATGCCGACGAGTGTGTCGACCTGGCGTCGTTGCTCGATGCCTTCGGCCGCGACCGGCAGCTGGTCGACGAGACGGTCGCGGTGTTCCTTGCCGACTTGCCCGCGCAGCACGCCGCGCTGACCGCCGCCGTGGCGGCCGGAGAGGCCGGCGCCATTGCCCGCGCCGCGCATTCGCTGAAGGGCGCCGTGGGGCTGTTCTCGACCGGCGCGGCGTACCAAGCCGCACGCGCGATGGAAGACGACGCGCGCACGGGCATCGTCACGCGGGCGGCCTCGCAGCTCGACACGCTCGCGCTCGCGCTCACGCACCTCACTGAGACCCTGCGGGCCCTGCGGCGCGAACCCGGCGCGTCCTCGCTCTAGCGGCGCGCGTTAGTGCGCCGGGCCCGCGGCCGGAGCAGCGATGGCGCTGAAGTGACTCGCCACGATGGCGCCAATGCGCGCCTCCGCGTCGTGCAGCGCCGCGGTCGTGCCGCGGTGATGTCCGGCAAAGATTACGAGCACCACCGGCTGGCCCCGAATCCAGAGGATCCCGGCGTCGTTGGCGACCCACGGCTGGCCGTCGCCGGTCTTGTGGGCGACCTCCACGTCGTCGCTGAGGTCGCGAGGGATGCGGTTGTTGACCTGCTGCTTCTCGAGGATGTCGATCATGAGCGCGCTCGCGTCCTTCGACACCAGTTCGCCCCGGGCCATCATGGCGAAGAGCCGGCCCATCTCGCGCGCGGTGCTGCGGCCGAAGTAGAGGCCCGTGTCCTCGATCACCCGGCGGAACGCCTCGCTCACGCGCGCGTCGCCGTACTTCGCGAAGGGGAAGCCGATCGTCTTGTCGCCGGGGGCGTCCGCATACGACGGATCGAGCGCCGACAGCCACAGCCGGTCCCACTCCAGGTCCGAGAAGCGGATGCGTGTGGTCGGCAGGCCAAGTGCCGCCATATGCGCCGTCACCGCCTCGCGTCCCACCAGGTCGCCGAGCGCGTCGGTGGCCACGTTGTCGCTGATGATCGTCATCAGCGTGAGCAGGTCCTTGACGGTGGGCTGCAGCCCGGGTTCGAGCGCGTACAACACGCCCGAGGGAATCCGCGCCTGGTCCTTGCGCAGCGTGATCCGCTCGGTGAGCGCCAGCGTGCCCTCGTGCACCCGCTGCAGCACGGTGGCCATGATGGGCACCTTGATGACGCTGAAGGTCTCGTAGCTGGCGTCGGCGTCGATCGCGACGGTCTCGCCCGTGCCGAGATGCTGCACGTAGATGGCCATACGGCCATCGACCTTCTCGCGCACGGCACGCAGCTTCGCCTCGAGAGACGCGGCGCGACCGGCCAGCGGATCCGGGAGCAGCGCCGTCGCGCCGTCCACGAGCGCGACGTTGGCCTCGACTTTCGACACCAACAGGTCGAGTTGCGCCTTGGCCAGCGTCCAGTTCTTCGCCTCGGCCGCTTCGGTCACGCCGGGCAGGCTCATCGCGGCGTAGGTGTAACGCGGCGCGTACAACAGGTGCTTGAACCAGGGACGTCCAGGAATGCCCTCGTCGTGAAGCCAGGTTCGTTCGAAGGCGAGCAGCTCGTGGTTCACCCGGTCGCCGACGGCCGGCAACAGAGTGCCGGCGGCCAGCGCCGTGTCGACGCGATGCGTGAGCCGCTCCCCGGCAGCGCGCAAGCGCTGTACGGCGGCCACCAGCGGCTGCGTGTCGAGGCGCGCGGGCAGGTCCGGGACGGTGTCGAGCGCGCGGACGAAGTCGCGAATTGACGCGGCGTACGACGGGATGTCGTGCGGCAGGACCTCGGCGTTGGCGAGCCGCAGCGCGACCGTGCCCCACAGCTGCGTCATGAGGTGCGAGTAGCGGAAGCCGGGATCGCCGACGGTCGAGAGCCAGTGGTGACTGTCGTAGGCCGAGTGGTAGACGCCGTAGGGGCCGTTGAACTGCAGCTCGACGACCGGCAGGCCCACGTGGTTGATGAACACGGTGTGGTCGGAGCCGCTGCCGATCTTGGTGGTGACGAGCGCCTGGTCTGGACGGGCGCCGGTGGCCGGTCCGCTCGCCGCGTCGCGCGGACGACGCCACGCTTCGTGGAGCGACGTGCCCGACGGATCGCGCAAGTCCCTGGTGACGTCCACGATCATGGGCGCGAGCGAGCCCACGGCCGACACGTCGAGATTCGGACCAGAGGCCGCCGAGTCGACATTCAGGTAGGCCACGGCTTTCTGCCGCAGCTCGTCGCGGAAGTGCTCGCCCCATTCGGTCGATCCGGTGAGCGTCACCTCTTCGCCGTCCCACGCGCCGAAGACCAGCGTGCGCTTCGGACGCACGCCTTGCTGCTTCAGCGCGCCGAGCGCCTTGGTCAGCTCCATCATCGACGCCGTGCCGCTCGACGGGTCGACACCGCCGAACACCCACGCGTCGTGGTGGTTGCCGAGCACCACCCACTCGTCCGGACGGTCGCTGCCCCGGATGCGGCCTTCGACGACGTAGTTGGGCTGCACGTCGGTCTTCATGTCGATGCGCACGTGCAGCGTCGCGTCGGCGCCGCCGAGGCGATAGTCGATCGGCAGCTGGCCCTTCCAGGCCTCCGGCGCTGGGGGGCCGCCGAGCCTCTCGAGAATCGGCTGGATGTCGCGATACGACATCGGCAGCGCCATGATCTTGGGAATCGACACGGCGTCCGCCGCGGCGATGCGCCTGGCGCCGGGCAGTGACGCCCAGCCCGGCGTGAGGGGATCGCCTGGCACGATGTAGTCGTAGGCGATGCCGCCGCGCTGCAGGTGGCTCGCGGGTCCCCACGGCCCCTTCGGATACACCGGGCCTTGCCCGTAGCCGTCTTGCGCAGGATCCGAGTAGACGATCATCGCGGCCGCGCCCTCACGCTCGGCGGTGAGCGCCTTGAAACCCCGATAGCTGTAGGGGTTCGAGTAGCGCACGATCACGATCTTGCCTTTCGGATCGATGCCGTGGGCGCGGAGCACGTCGTAGTCCGCAGGGTTGCCGCTGTTGGCGTAGACGACCGGCGCGGTCACGTCGCCCGAAGCCGAGAACGACGTCCAGGCGCCGCTGATGCCCTTCTGCGACGAGTCAGGATCCTCGGGAATCGGGTCCTCGCGCAGCGAGGGCCGGTAGCGCACGGGCGACACCATCTCGACCGCCACGGTCCGCGGGTTCGACGACAGCACGTCGTAGCGCCGGATGACGACGTCCTCGAGCCCCTGCGTCTTCCACTGGGCAAGGATGTACTCGGCGATCTCCTTGGTGCGCACTGATGTGGCCGGATGCGGCGATTTCGTGAAGTAGCGGTGCCAGGTGCGAATCGACTCCGGCGCCGGCAGCGCGCGGAAGCGTGCCTCGACCTGGCGCTCGGCCAACGCGCTGGCGGGTGAGAAGCCGCGCATCGGCTCGACGGGAACCGGGGCGGCTTGACGGCCGGCCACGGCGCCGCCAGCGGCCAATGCGACGATCACGGTGAGCACCGCGAAGGGGCGCGAGGTGAGTGGGGACCGGCTCACCTCGGCATCCCGCCAATCGCGACGAGCTTGGTCTCGAGGTATTCCTCGAGGCCTTCGGCGCCCGACTCGCGGCCAAGACCGCTTTCCTTCCATCCGGCAAACGGCGCCTCGGTCGCCTGCGGCGTCCACTCGTTGACGCCGACAAGCCCGAACTCCAGCCGTTCGGCCACGTGCAGCGCCGTCGGCAGGTGGTTCGTCCACACATAGGCCGCCAGCCCGTAGCGCGTGCGGTTGGCAATGGCGATGGCATCGTCCACGCCGTCGAACGTGCTCACGGGCACCACCGGCCCGAAGATCTCCTCGCGGTAGAGCGGCGCGTCGGGCGTGAGGCCTGAGACGACCGTGGGCTGGTAGAAGTAGCCCTGGTCGCGTCCGGCGGACCGCTCGCCGCCCACGGCGATACGGGCGCCGCCAGCGCGAGCGCCGCTGACGAGCGCTTCCACGCGGTCGCGCTGCTTGGCGTTGATGAGCGGCCCGACCTGCGTCTGAGGATCCAGTCCCTGGCCGACGCGCAGAGCTCCGGCCGCCGCGGCCATCCGTTCGATGAACTCCGGCGCCGCGGCGGTCGAGACGAGGAAGCGCTGCGGCGATACGCACACCTGACCGCCGTTGCGGAACTTCGCCGCCGTGGCGCCAGCCACGACCTGCTCCAGATCCACGTCGGGAAAGATGAGCACCGGCGCGTTGCCGCCGAGTTCGAGCGACAGGCGCGTCACCGTCTTCGATGCGCCGTCCATCAGGAGCTTGCCGACCCGCGTGCTGCCGGTGAAGTGGATCTTCGCCACGGCGGGATGCGCGAGCATGGCCTGTCCCATCGGACCCGGATCGCCGTTCACGAGGTTCACGACGCCCTTCGGGGCGCCGGCCTCCGTGAGCAGACGCGCGACGTTCATGCCGCTCATCGGCGTGAACTCCGAGGGGCGGATCACGATCGTGCAGCCGGCGGCCAGCGCCGCACCGCCGGCCCGCGCGATGTTCCAGGCGGGGAAGTTCCAGGCGGTGATGAGACCCACGACGCCCAGCGGCTGTTTGAGGACGAGCATCCGCTTGGTCGACGTGCGCGCGGGAATCACGCGTCCGTAGGCGCGCTTGCCTTCTTCCGCGAACCACTCGAACAGGTCGGCCGCCGCCAGCCACTCGCCGCGCGCCTGCGGAAGCGGCTTGCCGCTCTCGAGCACGGTCGTGTGCGCCAGTCCGTCGACGCCGGCCCGGATGAGCGCGGCGGTCTTGTCGAGCACCGCGCCGCGCTCGTACGGCGTAGCGCGGCTCCAGTCGGACAACGCCGCGTGCGCGGCCTCGATCGCCAGGTCGCAGTCGGCGGCCGCGCCGAAGGGCACGGTCTGCACGACCTGCTCAGTGGCCGGGTTCAGCACGTCCCACGTCCCGCCGTGCACGGCGTCGACCCACACGCCGTTGATGAGCTGTTTGTGCATGTTCATGCGCGCTCGTAGACGATGCGTCCGCCGAGCATCGTCATCTCCACAGAAAGGTTCGTGAGCTCATCGGGCGGCGTCGTGAGCGGATTACCGGAGAGTACGGCCAGGTCAGCCCACATGCCGGGCGCAATCGCGCCGAGGGACCGCTCGAGACCGACCGCCACGGCCCCACCGTGGGTGTAGGCGTCAAGGGCCTCGGCCGCGGTGATGGCCTGCTCGGGCGCAATGACATGACCCTCGCGGTCGCAGCGGGTGATGGCGGCCGTCATGCCCGCCAGCGGGTTGTCGTTCTCCACGACCGGCGCATCCGACGACAGCGCCACCGTGACCCCGGCGTCGAGCATGGCGCGCAGCGGGTAGCAGCGCGGCAAGAGAGCGTCGGGCAGGTACTCGCGGAAGTTCCTGCCCAGTTCGCGGATGAAGATCGACTGCGGCGCGGCAATCACTCCGAGGCGGGCGGCACGTGCCAGCTGCGCGCCGCTCGGCAGGCCGAGGTGTTCGATGCGGTGTCCGAGCCCGCGTGGATGCGGGCCGAGCGCTTCGTAGATGTCGAGCATCTGCTCGATGGCGACATCACCGATCGCATGGGTGGCGATGCGCCAGCCGGCGTCGTGACTCTCGCGGCACAGCGCAGCGAGCTCGTCGTGGTCGAAGCGCAAGACGCCTCTGTGTGGCGCGTGCCGGTAGTGCATGCTGAGCGCCGCGGTCGCGCCACTGAGCCCGCCGTCAGCCAGGAACTTGACCGTGTCCACGCGCAGCATGTCCGACACGTGCATCTCGGGCAGGGAGATGGGCGTGGGCACGCCGTCGACGCGGCGGAACGGCATCACGTTCATGCGCGCCGGTAGCCGTCCGCCCGCGCCCATGGCGCGGTAGACCGCGAGCAGTTGCGGGTTCACGCCGCAGCACGACGACATGGTGATGCCGAGCGAGAGCTGGTGGGTCAACGCCGCCGTGATCATCCGCTCGTAGTCGGCGTCGGTGGGCGGTGGCATCACCTGCGTGATGAGTCCCATGGCCGTCTCGCGCAGCACGCCGGTGGGGGTGCCGTCGGCCGCACGGTCGATCTCGCCGCCAACTGGTGGCGTGGTCGCGGCTGTGATGCCGGCCCGCGAGAGCGCCACCGAATTCGTCGCGTAGATGTGGCCGCACGTACGGGTGAGCACCGCCGGCTGATCGGGCGCTGCACGGTCGAGATCCGCCCGCGTCGGCATGCGGCCCTCGGCCATCGCGGCTTCGTTGAAGCCGCGGCCAAGGAGCCAGGCGCCCGCCGGCAGCCGGCCGCGGAACGCCGCGACCTTGGTCACGATCGCGTCCACGCTCTCGACGCCGCGCAGGTCCAGCATCGTGGTGAGCAGGTGGCCGATCTTCCAGACGTGCGCGTGCGCGTCGTTGAAACCGGGCACGACGGTGCGCCCCTCGAGATCGATCCGCCTGGTGCCGGCGCCGGCGGCGCCGGCGGCTCGTTCGTCACCGACCGCCAGGATGTGCCCATTCCGCACGACCACCGTTGTGGCCGGCCCGCCGCGGCGCCCGGTGAGTACCGTGGCGCCGGTCAACACGAGGTCAGGCATGGATCACCGGGGAGCGGCCGTGGGGACGGCGAGCCGCGCCGACACCGTGTGAATCGCGCCGCCGAGCGCGTCGAGCGCCTCGCGCAGCATGTCTTCGGGCATCGTCAGCGGCGGCAGCAGGCGCACGCCGTTGCTGTAGAGGCCGGCGCGCATCAGTACGACGCCGCGGGCGACCGTGCCTTTCACGATCGCCAGCGTGTCGTCAGGCGTGGCGGGCGTCTTGCTCTGTTGGTCCTTCACGAACTCCACGAGCATCATCGGGCCCAAGCCCCGTACGTCGCCCACGATGGGGTAGTCGCGCTGCCACCCGGTCATTACCTCGCGCATCACGTCGCCGAGATGCCGCGCGTGCGCCAGGAACGCCGGCTGACGAATCATCTCGATTGCCGCAAGCGCTGCCGCGCAGGCGACCGGATTGCCACCGTAGGTGCCGCCAACGCCGCCGGGATGCGACGAGTCCATGATCTCGACCCGTCCGGTGACCGCGCCAATCGGCATGCCGCCGCCGAGCGATTTCGCCGTGCAGAGCAGATCGGGTACGAGCCCGTAGTGTTCGCTCGCAAAGACGTGGCCCGTGCGGCCCATACCGCACTGCACTTCGTCGGCAATCATCACGATTCCGTGCTGCGTGCACAACTCGCGGAGGCGTTGCAGGAAGCGCGGCGGCACCGGGATGAAGCCGGCCTCGCCCTGCACGGGTTCGATGATGACGGCGGCGACGGCGGACGGATCGACCTGCGCAACGAAGGCCTGCTCGAGCTGGCGGATGCCGAAGTCGAGATACTGCGCCTCGGTCATCCCCGCGGGTGTGCGGTAGACCTGCGGAATCGGCAGCCGCACGACCTCGGGCGCGAACGGTCCGAAGCCGTTCTTGAAGAGCCCGTACTTGCTCGTGAGGCTGAGCGTGAGCAACGTGCGGCCGTGGTATCCGCCTTCGAAGCAGACGACCGCGGGTCGTCCCGTGAACTTCCGCGCCAGCTTCACGGCGTTCTCGACAGCCTCGGCGCCGCTGTTGGCGAAGATCGTCTTCTTTGGAAATGCGCCCGGCGTGATCTCGTTCAGCACCTCGGCCAGCCGCACCATCGGCTCGTAGGTGGTGACGAGCGAGCACGTGTGCAGGAACTTCTGCGTCTGCACCGTGACGGCATCGACCACCGATGCCGGGGCGTGTCCCACGGCCACCACGCCAATGCCGCTCGCCATGTCGATGAAGGTGTTGCCATCGACGTCCATGATGAGCGCATCGTGCGCGCGTTCGACCACGACGTCGGTGGCACGGCCCAGCCCTGACGGTAGCGCGGCGGCCCGGCGCTCGAGCAGCGCCTTGGCGCGCGGTCCGGGCACCGGCGTCGTCAGCCGCACGTACTGCTGGGCGAGTTCCCGCGATGCGCCCTGCACGTCCTTGGACGCGTCGAGCACGATGAGTGCGCTGTAGTTGTCCGACACCGGATCCTGCAGATAGTCCTCGAGCAGCGCCCGCGGCTCGAACCCCACGCCGAGCTGCATCGAGAGCGTCTCGTCGCTGATGCGGCCGGCGACGACGCCCGCGTAGTAGTCTTCGGCGGTCATCTCGTGTTTCACGGCGCCGTAGCCCCGCAACATGCCGCCGGTGACCTGGCCCCTGAGGCCGCGGCGCCACACCAGTTCCTGTCGCGCAGCGTAGAGCGCAGTGGCGAGGCCCTGGCCGCGATACCCCGGGTCCACGCCAATGTCGGCACCATAGAGCCAATCGCCGCCGGGCTCGTGCGAGGTGAGCCAGCCGCCCTGGATGACGTCGCCGAACGTGTGATTGACGTGATCGAAGTCAAAGTGCATCCGGATGGTCGCCGTCGCGCCCACGACGCGGTCGCCGTCGAGCGCCACGAACTGGCCTTCGTCGAAGAGCTCCAGATGCTTGCGGTAGTGCCGCGCCTTGAAGCGCTCCTCATCGACAAGGGTAGGGAAGCAGACGAGCTGCAGCGCTTCGAGCTGCTCGGCATGCTCGGGCCGGGCATGCATCACGGTAAGGCCATTGTCGAGGCGTCGGTAGTACCACGTCATGGCTGGGAATCTTAGCAGCCGCAGCGAGGGCTGCACAGCGGCGCCCGGGCAGCGGGCGCCAGCACTGCACCCGATGACGTCCATGGGCGACCCTCGCCGAGTCGTGGGCCCGCTCGGCCCACCGGCGATGCTGCGGTGCCGCTCCGACGCACGTCGCCGGAGCGTGCTGGTCGCACGTAGACCAGCGTCCGACGGCTGATCAGCTTGTCCACGACCGCTCGGGTTCGCTGCGGCGGCCGGCAGCGACTGTGCGCTCGCCACAGCGCCGCACGCGCGCGCGTGCGGCCTGCCCGCGCTGCTGCTGGGCGGGCTGGGCGCGTCCATTGGCGCGCTTGTGGACGCCGGCATGACGCGACGCGTTGTGGTGTTCCGCGCCGCAGACCGCGCGGTCACGATGTCGGCCGCCGATCCGCGGGGGCGTGTGGGCCTGGTAGGCGCCTGGCAACTTGTCTAGCCGCGCGCCAGGCTTGGCCGGCGTCCGCCCAGCACCTCGACGACGCGGTCGATGTCGTCGTGCGTGTTGAAGACCGACACCGACAGACGGAGCCGGCTTTCGTTGGCGACGACCGTGCCGGTGACTTTCCCGTCGTGCAGCGCCTTGTTCGTCGCGACGGCGTCCTTCAGCGCAAACGCCAGAATGGGTGTGGCATTGCCCCGCGGCGTGAGCGGTTGGTAGCCGAGCCGCGGCAACTCGTCCTGGAGCCGTTCAGTGAGTTGCGTGGCGTGGGCGCGGATCTTGTCGATACCCAAGCGCTGCACGTAATCGATGCCTTCCGACACCGCTGCGGCGAGCAGCACGGCGATGCCGCCGGTCTCGTAGCGCGCGGCGCCAGGCAGCGGCTCCCACGACAGCTCGGCGCGATTGAAGTTCGACACCTGACGGTGGCCGTAGCGCGTCGTGGGCAGGACGGTGCCCTGCAGGTCTTCCTTCACGTAGAGGAAGCCGAACCCTCGCTCGCCCATGATCCACTTGTAGGTGCCCGTCGAGGCGAAGTCGATGCCGAGCGCCTTCACGTTCACCGGTACGCAGCCCACCGCCTGGATGATGTCGGCAAACACGTACGCGCCCTTGGCGTGCGCCAGGTCGCTCACGGCCTTGCAGTCGTGCATGAAGCCGTTCACGTTCGACACGAGCGCCAGCGACACGAGGCGGGTGTTGCGGTCGATGGCCTTGTCCATGTCGGCCGGGTCGATGGCCCAGTTGCGGTGCTTCACGATGCGCAGCTCGACGCCCTGCTTTTCGAGCTCCTTGTACATGTACAGCGAGGTCGTGAAGTGCAGCTCGTCGATGACGATGTTGCCCTTCTTCTTCGCCAGGTCCAGGCCCATGACGACGATGTTCTCGCCGTCGGACGTGCTGGCGGTGAACGCGATCTCGTTGGCCGTGGCGCCAATCATCCGCCCGAAGCGGCCCTTCAGGTCGGCCTGACGAGCGGCCGTGAAGTCCGCGCGTCCAGGCCCAGCGCCGTGCAGGCGGACGGCCACGCCCTCCTCGATGGCTTTGGCCGCAAACCGCCCCAGCGGGTGCAGCGCCGCGGCGTTCATGTACGTCTCGAGCGACGCGAGCGGGAAGTCGTCGCGCACCGACGCGGGGAACACGGCCCCAGCGCGGGAGGCGACGGCCTGTGCGCCGTAGGCGCGAGTCAGCAGGGACGGTACGGCGAGCGCGCTTGCGCCT
>JANORI010000863.1:0-1733 GCA_031415235.1 Acidobacteriota bacterium
GCTCTCCGGCTGCTGCCTGCCCGCGCCCTCCGTGCTCGAGTTCGATCAGGCGGGCACGCTCGAGCAGGCGTGGGGCGGGCCGAGTGATCCGGGGTTCCTGGAGAAGCGCTGCCGCGTGCAAGACGGGTGCACGTGGCCGGCCCGCGAGCACGGCATCTTCGTCGACCACAACGACTTCGTCTACGTGTCTGGCAACGGCCAGGGGCGCGACTTCCACGGGCAGTTTCCGTGGGCGACGGCCTTCGGCAACGACTCACACATCCTGAAGTTCACGCGCGACTGCTCCTTCGTCTATCAGATCGGCACGCCAGGCGTGAAGGCGCCCAATAGCAACGACACCCGGGGTGGCGTGAACGGCACGCCGCAGCCGTATCTGGTGGCCGACATGAACGTTGATCCGAAGACCAACCGGATGTACGTCGCCGATGGGTACGGCAACCGTCGCGTGCTCATAGTCGATGCCGCTACAGGGAAGTACTCCGGGCACTTCGGCGCCTACGGCGCGAACCCGGTCGTCGACGACCCCGGCGCCTCGGTCGAGGGCGAGGGCGTAGGCAACTGGGCGGCCGATTTCGCCAAGGGACAAACGCAGCCCGTGAACTTCCGGAGCCCCCTGCACTGCGCGAAGCTCGCGAGTGACGGCCTGCTGTATGTCTGCGACCGCGGCAACAACCGCGTGCAGATCTTCACGGCGTCCGAGGTCGGCCCACCCTGCGCGAATCCCAGGAAGGAAGTCGGCAAGTGCGGGTTCCGCGGCGAGATTCACGTCGCGCCCCAGACCTCGGCCGGCACCGCCGGGCAGGTGAACTTCTCGACCGACGCAGGGCAGACCTGTCTCTATGTGACCGATCTGACGAACTACACGGTCTACGCCATCAACCGGCGCAACAATCATGAGGTGGCCCGGTTCGGAACCGGCGGGCGCCAGGCCGGCAATTTCCACTGGCCGCACGCCGTGGCCGTCGATAGCGAGGGCAATCTCTACACGGGCGAGGTGGACGGCGCCAGCCGCGTGCAGAAGTTCCTGCGCTACGGTCCGACCGGATGCACGGGCGAAGGCGCGCCACACGTCGGGCGATACCCGAACTAGGACTAGGAGCAGCGATGCCGAAGACTCACACCCGCCGCAGTGTCCTGCGCGTCGCTTCCGCAACGGCCGCCGCGATCGGCCTGTCGCGTTCGGCGAACGCGCATGCCGTCACCGCCGGAGCTCAGGGCCTTGCTCCGCAGCCCAGCCAGGTGCTGACCGCCGAGCGCATGAAGCGCGCGCTGATGGCGCTCGCGTCGAAGCCGGGCAGGAAGAACGACGACGCCATCTTCGGCACGAAGATTCTGCCCTTCACCGTGGCCCTGACGGTCGAGTCGAACACCATCGACACGCAGTTCGAGTATCACGAAGATCGCGCTCACTTGTTCCAGATTCTCGAGGGCGAGACGATCTTGGAGGTCGATGGCACGCCCCAGGGTGGGCACAGCGAACAACCAGGTCAGTGGCATTCGCCGACGTCGCAGGGCACCACCGTGCACACGCTTCGCAAAGGCGACATGCTGCTGATTCCGCGGGGCGCGCCGCATAAGCGCAGCACGGCGAAGAGCGTCACGTTCATGCTGATCTCGGTGACCAGCCCACTGACGCGGTAGAGCCCCGCGCAGCGGCGCGAATGGCGATACCATGCGCGGGAATACGTGCGGCCAGAGGTGGTCAGTCATTCCCTGACAGGCCCTAGGGTCGG
>JANORI010000864.1:0-3488 GCA_031415235.1 Acidobacteriota bacterium
GATGTACCGGCCCGCCCTACCTTCAAGTCTCTTGCTATCCGTTGCGTTTACCATGAAACAGATATGCCGCTATATTACACGTTACGTTTCATATGGGACAGCCTTTAGCCTTTACTGAACGCAGATGGATGCAAGCGAAGAGACATTTGAACACGCCTGCCGAACCCTGCGGCGCGTCTAGTCTGAAGTCATATGGATAGGTGCACGATCGGCTGCACGTCCGCGCCACTCATCTCGGGCGACGTGTCCACGTGCGCGATGACGCCAATCACCGGCACGTTGGGCTTCGCGATGGTGGCGGGAATCGTAGCCATCACGTAGCCGTGCACGTCCATGTCGGCATCGGCAATGCCCATGGCGCGCGGCTCGAGCACCAGGTCGCGCAGCATTACGAGCTGGCCGGGCGTGCTGGGACAGGTGGTGGCGTCTTCGCGCGATTGCGTGTCGTAGGCGACGTAGCGGAGGAAGCGGTCGAGCACTGAGCTGGCCATGAGGCACCATGATGCCACCGCCGGCGCGAGGTGGGGAGTGGCGTAGACTGCAAACGCGATGCACTACGCCACTGGTGAACGACGCGAACACCTGAAGCACGGCCTGCGGCACGATCCGTTCAAGGCAATCGTCGCGCCACGCCCGATTGGCTGGATCTCCACCGTGAGCGCCACCGGGGTGCCCAACCTGGCCCCGTACAGCTTCTTCAACGCGGTGTCGGATGCGCCGCCCATGGTGATGTTCTCGACGGTGGGCCGCAAGGACAGCCTGCAGAACATCGAGGCCAACGGCGAGTTCACCTGCTCGGTGGCCAGCCAGCACCTGGTCGATCAGATGAACCTGAGCTCCGCTGCGGTGGCCGGCGAGGTCAACGAGTACGATCTCACGGGCCTGGCCACGGCGCCGTCACTGCTGGTGGCGCCGCCGCGCGTGGCGGCGAGTCCGGCCGCGCTTGAATGCCGGCTCTGGAAGACGCTGGAACTGCCCGGCGAGGGGGCGCCCATCGTGGTGTTCGGCCACGTGGTGGCGATCTACATCGACCCTCGGGTCGTAACGACCGAAGGGCTGCTCGACACGGCGGCCATGCGGCCGCTGGCCCGCATGGGTTACATGGACTACGCGGTCGTCACGCCCGAGACGACGTTCACGCTCAACCGTCCGCGCGTGGGCGACGACCGCCGCTCCGCCAGCGTCACGCCGGGGCCGTGGGACGGCATCTACCGCTGACCATCGAACACGGCGCGTGCGCGATGCACGTCGGCCATGTGCTTTTCCACCCATAGCCACACGGCGCACACCGACTCGAAGTCACCGACTCGAAGTCACTTGACAGTCTCCACAAGGTCAGCGAGACGGGCACCCGAGCGGCTGCGCGTGGCGACACGTGGAGCGCGGCACGGTGATGGCGCGTTCGGTTCGACGCCCTCGGCCACGGGCGACTTCCGATCACGGCTGCCGCGCTCAGCAAGGCCGGGTCGCTGGCCGGCAATCACTTCCCTCACGATTACCGACGGGCTGGATCAGTTGCCGGAGATGGGCACGCACGTGCTGTGGCACGGCGCGTTGCCACTCACGATCACGTTGCCGTGACGCACGCGGCTGTGACGCACGCGGCTCTTGACACGTCTGCCTGTGTGGCCCAGCATGCAGCATACTTCCGCGGAGATCCCGATGATGCAACGTCGCACGATGCTTCAGACTGCGCTGGCCGTTGTGGCGTGGCGTCCATTCGGCGACAGGGCCGCTGCCCAGGCCCCCTTCGGCGACGCGCACCTGCCGCGTCTCGTGGCGCTCGCCAGCGCCGTGCTGCCGCAAGCGATCGGCGCCGCGGGTCAACGCGCCGCGGTGGACCAGTTCCTGCGCTGGGTGCGCGACTACCGCGTCGGTGCGGAACGCGACCACGGTTACGGCGTCACCGGCCTGCGCACGGCGCCGGCCTCGCCGGCAGCGAACTACGCCGCCGAGCTCGATGACCTCGATCGCCGAGCCGGGGGCGTGTTCGCCACGCTCACGCCGGCCGAGCGGCAGCGCGTCGTCACCGAGGCGATCACGGCCGCGAGTGTGCGCGACTTGCCGGGACGTCCCAACGGCTCCCACGTGGCCAGCGACTTGATGAGCCACTACTTCAATAGCCCGCCCGCCAACGACCTGGCCTATGGCCGCGTGATCGGCCGCGATGCCTGTCGCGCTCTCGGCGGCTCCGAGGACCGGCCCCCGGTCCTGCCACGCTCCACGGGGCGGGGCTGATGGCGCGCTTCGAGTCGGACGTCTGCATCATCGGCGGCGGCATCTCGGCGGCCCTGCTGGCGTGGCAGCTGTCGGAACGGCGACCGGGCACGTCGATCGTCATCGTGGAGGCCGGCGATCGCGCCTTCGACGCCGACAAGCGCTGGGCCGACCGCAAGCGCATGCTCGACTACGGCGAGAACCCGTGGCCGGGCGACTATATCGCCGATCAGGCGGGCGAGGGCGTCATCTCGCGCACGATGGTGGTGGGCGGATCGGCCATGCACTGGGGCGGCGTGACCAACCGCTTCTCGGAAGAAGACACGCGCCTGCGGTCGATGTTCGGCCTGTCCGTGGACTGGCCGATCGCCTGGACCGAGCTCGAACGCTACTACTGCGAGGCCGAGCGGCGCCTCGGCGTGTCGGGCGATCCGAGCCCGATCGCGGCCGACGTGCGGTCCGAGCCCTACCCCATGAAGGGTATGCCCCTGTCGTGGAACCTGAAGCAGTTGAAGGCGTGGGGCGAGAAGAGCGGCATTCCGTTCGGTGGCACGCCACAGGCCAAGAACACCGAACCGTACGATGGCCGCGGCGCCTGCACACGCTGCAACACGTGCGAGGTGTGTCCCACGCAGGCGCGCTACGCCCCGGACGTCACATTCAAGCGGCTGCTGGCCAGCAAGGCCATCACACTGCACGACCGCACACTCGTGCGCAAGCTCGCCACGGCCGACGGCGGCGGGCGGGCACCGGCGATCGAGGTGGCGCACGGCGTGCATCGCGATCGCCCGAACGATCCCGTCGAGTATCGCGCGAAGACGTTCGTCGTGGCTTCGGGCTACGCGTGGAGCGCACACCTGCTGCTGCTCTCGGCGTCGTCGCGCTTCCCCAACGGACTGGCCAACTCGTCGGGGCTGGTCGGCAAGTACATGAACGGCCACGCGTTCGTGCAGACGCAGATCGAACTCGACGCCGAGATCTACCCCGGCATGAACGAGCAGCACAGCCTGATCTCGCGGCAGTTCTTCCGCGCCGACCCCGCCAAACCGTTCGTGCGGCACGATCTGCGCGTGTGGGAAAGCGGCGTGAACCGCGGCCCGCGGCTGCGCGATGGATCAGGCGCGCTGCTGCTCGGCGACGCCGTCATGGCCGACTGGCGCGCGCGCACCACCCGCGGCACGGCGCGCGTGCGCGCCTACTACGACGTGCATCCCGACCGCGCGAGCGAGCTCACGCTCGATCCCACCAGGAAGAACGGCTACGGCGACGCG
>JANORI010000865.1:0-1692 GCA_031415235.1 Acidobacteriota bacterium
GCGGTCTCGGCGTTCATGCGGCACAACTACGTCCCGGCGCCGTACAGCATCTACAAAGGTGTGCGCAAGCTCGGTCAGGGAATGGTGCTCACCGTCGTAAATGGCGTGCCCGGGGCGGAGAAGCCGTTCTGGTCGTTCAACGACGTCGTGGCCGAAGGCCTGCGCCGGCGCCAGGGCCACACCGAACGCGAAGCCATCGACGGCCTCGACGCGCTGCTCGGCGACGCGGTGAGCCGGGGCATGATTGCCGATGTGCCGCTCGGCGCGCTGCTTTCAGGCGGCGTGGACTCGTCGCTTGTGACCGCGCTGATGCAAGCGCACAGCACCCGTCCCGTGCGCACCTTTTCGATCGGCTTCAAGGAGCAGGGCTTCGACGAGGCGCCGTATGCCAAGGCAGTGGCGCAGCATCTTGGCACCGACCACACGGAACTCTACGTCGAGTCCGCGCACGCGCTCGACATCGTGCCGAAACTGCCGCAATGGTACGACGAGCCGTTTGCGGATTCGTCCCAGTTGCCCACGTTCCTGGTCTGCGAGCTGACCCGGCAGCACGTCACCGTCGTGCTCTCGGGCGACGGCGGCGACGAGCTGTTTGCCGGCTACAAGCGCTACGAGCTGGGCCGTAACGTGTGGCGCGGCGCCAACCTCGCGCCGTCGTGGCTGCGCCTGCCGGCCAGCCGACTGGCCCGGCGCATTCCGGCGAAGCAGTGGGACCGGATTGGCCAACTCGTGCCGGCACGCCTCAGGCCGCTGAACTTCGGACAGCGGATGCACAGCCTGGCCGAACGCGTCAGCCTCGCCGACCCCGACGGCATGTACCGCCAGATGCTGAGTCACTGGCACCAGCCCGACGACGTCGTCCGCGGCGGCCACGAGCCGCACGGAGTGCTGTGGGATCCCGAGGCCGTGCAGCGCGTGCCCGACTTCGGCGAGCGCATGCAGTACTACGATACGCTCACCTACCTTCCCGACGACATCCTGACCAAGGTCGACCGCGCCAGCATGGCCGTGTCACTCGAGGCGCGCGTGCCGCTGCTCGACCATCGGGTGGTGGAATACGCCTGGACGCTGCCGCCCGACTACAAATGGCGCGACGGCCAGAGCAAGTGGCTGCTGCGCCAGGTACTCGACAGGTACGTGCCGCGCCCGCTCATCGACCGGCCCAAGATGGGCTTCGGCGTGCCGTTCGATCAGTGGCTCCGTGGGCCCCTGCGAACCTGGGCCGACGGACTGCTGTCCGAGGAACGCTTCGCGCGCGACCAACTGCTCGACCCGGCTCCCATCCGCGCGCGATGGGCCGCCCATCTGGCCGGTGACAACTGGGGCTACCCGCTCTGGAACGTGCTGATGCTGCACGCGTGGCTCGACGCCAACCCCGGCGTGTCGCTCGGCTGACCGCATGAAGGGGCTCGTCCAGCTGAGCCTGGATTCCTGCTCGGCACCTACAACCAGCCGGGCGCCTATTGGCTGCCGCTCGAGCCTGCGCCACAGTAGGGTACGGCCAGGCGCTGGACGCCGTCAGTAACGCGGCAATCGTCCCATCACATCCTCGAGCATCGGCGCCGCAGCATCCCGAATCGACAGCGTCGGCGTGGCGAACGGCCAGGCAATGCCCAATGCTGGATCGTCGTAGCGCACGGCCACTTCGTCGGCGCCGTCGTAGGGCGCCGAACACTTGTACTCCACCTCCGC
>JANORI010000866.1:0-8266 GCA_031415235.1 Acidobacteriota bacterium
CGACTCGGCTGGCGATCACCACCGCCTCTTTCGTTACAAGGCCGACAAGGGCCTGGTGCTCTACTCCCAGCGTGCCGGTTGCCCGATTGTGGCCGTCAACCTGCCCAAGTTGGCGGCACTGCGCGCGCGCTTCGAGTCGCAGGGCATTCGCTTCCTCATCTACAACAGCGCCGGTGAGACGCGCGAGGAGCTGCGTGCCGGGGCCGATGAGTTCTCGGTGAAGCTGCCGATCCTGCACGACGCCGACCAGTTGCTGCTGAACGAACTTGGCGTGGAGCGGTCGGGCGTCGCGACCCTCGTTGACAGCAAGAGCCGCCGTATCGTGTTTCAGGGCGCGGTCGACGATCAGTCCGACTACGAGTCGCAGAAGCCGCAGGCGGCCAAGCACTTCCTGGCCGACGCCATCGAGTCGCTCGTGGCCGGCCGCGACGTGGCCGTGCCGGTCGCCGACTCGCTCGGCTGCCTCATGACGCCGTTGGCCCCCAACGTGCCGCTTGCCTCCGATCACTACGCCACCAGAGTGGCGCCGGTCGTGCGCGAGAAGTGCGTGACCTGTCATCGCCCCAAGGGCGCTGGGCCCTTCGCCTTCTCGAGCTACGTGCTGGCGCAGCGTTGGGCCGCGATGTCGAAGGAAACGGTGCTCAACGGCCGGATGCCGCCGCACGACGCCGACGTGCAGATCGGGCATTTTGCCTTCGACCGCTCACTCTCAGACGCCGAGAAGCGCGATCTGGTCCGCTGGGTCGATGCTGGTGCGCCGCGCGGCGAGGGGCCAGACGCCCTCGAAGCGCCGGCGCCCGCGTCGCCCGAATGGCCGGATGGTCCGCCCGATCTCGTGCTCACGGTGCCACCCCATCAGGTACCCCCAACCGGGGTCATCGACTACGTCTATCCGGCCCTGCCGACCAGGCTCACCCGCGACACGTGGGTGCGGCGCGTGGTGGTGCTCCCCTCGCACGAAGCGGTGACGCATCATGTGCTGGCCTTCCTCGAGCCATTCGACGATCGGCGCCCGGCCGGCCTCACGGCCGACGACTGGGTGGGGGTCTACTCGCCCGGCGTGGATCTCTCCACCGGCGGCATTGCCGACTCGAGCCGGGGCGACGCCGCGTTGCTCTTGCCGGCGCGCTCGACGGTCTACCTGCAGGTGCACTACACCACCGTAGGCAAACCCATCTCGAACACGATCCGGATTGGCATCTACTACCACAAGGGCACGCCGGCGTACCGCATTCGCACGATGGGCATCCCGTCGGATGTGCGCATTCCACCGGGCGCCGCCGACCACCCGGCGTCGGCCAGTCACACGCTCAAGGAAGACGTGGTGCTGTACGGGCTGTATCCGCACATGCACTACCGCGGCAGCCGCGCCAAGTACACGCTCGAGACGCCGGGGCGGGGCAGCGAAGTGCTCCTCTCGGTGCCCCGCTACCGCTTCAACTGGCAGACCATCTACTACCTGTCGGAGCCGCGCCGCATTCCGGCGGGCGCGACCATACACTTCAGCGGCGCGTTCGACAACTCGCGCGACAACCCGCTCAATCCCGACCCGACCAGGACCGTCACGTTCGGCAACCAGAGCTGGGACGAGATGTTCATCGGCTATCTGGTGTATGGCGTCCCCGCCCGCTGAGCCCGGCGCGGCCGCGGCCGATGCCAACCGCGCGCCAGCCGTGCCGTTCGTGCAGGAGTTGCGGCGCGATCAGCTTGACGGTCTGCGCGCGCTGCTGTTCTTGTGCGTGTTCGTGGCGCACCACGCGCTCGAGCGCGTCGAGTTCTTCTCGTACGCGTTGCCGACCTTCTTCGTCATGAGCGGCTTCCTGATCACGCGCGTTTTGTGGATGTGCCGTGCCGAGACGCTCGGCGGCCGCCTGCGCACCTTCTATCTGCGCCGCATCATCCGCATCGTGCCCGCCTATGCGTTCGTGCTGGGCCTGCTGCTCATCTTCGGCGAGCTGCAGAATCGCGCGTCGTACGTGTTCTACTACCTGAATATCCAGCTGTTCCTCGTGAGCCTGCATCAGGAATTGCCGGCGTACATCGACTGGTGGAGCAACTGGAACACCCAGAACCTGCATCTCTGGTCGGTGGCGGTCGAAGAGCAGTTCTATATCGTCTTCCCGTTCGTGTATTTCCTCGTGCCGGCGCGCCACCTGCGCCTGGCGTTCGGGCTCACGGTAGTCCTCGGGTTCGCCAGCCGCAGCTACTTCATGCAGTACCACCCGACGTCGTTCTACGGGTTCCTGTTGACCAGTTGCATGGAGTACTTCGCGTGGGGTGCGCTCTTTGCGTACCGCGATCTGCACGGGATGATGCCGACACGCATGTCGCCGTGGGTGTCGATCTACCTCCCGGTGGCGGCCGTGGTCACGCTCATCAGCATCGAGTACGGCTTCGACCTCGACGGATACTTCCACCAGTCGACCACGCAGTTCATCGGGCCGATCGCACCGCTCCTTGGCGTTGCCATCTGGGGTATCTGGACCGCCGATCGCCAGTTGCCGCTCGTGCGGTTGCTCAACTGGCGGCCGTTTGTCTACCTCGGGCAGATCAGCTATCCGATGTATCTGACGCACCTGACCTTCATCGTGTTTGCGGAACGCACGCTCGCCGGGCCGATCGCTCGCCTGACGCCGTCGCCCACCGGCCAGGCGCTCGTGGCCTTCGCCGTGGCGCTGGCCCTCACAATCGCGGCGGGCGCCGCCATCTGGCACGCCATCGAGGTGCCGGCGTCGCGTCTGAAGCGCTATGCGCCGCTCGGTCCCGCGCGCGCGGCACCGCGGGTTGCGCCCGCGACGGCCAGCTCGTCGCCCGCGTGAGCCGTGGCCGGCACCATGGCGAAGGGATCGCGCGGCAGAAGAGTGGCACTGACGCAGGCGGCCATCGTGCTGTTCGCGCTCGTGGTGGCGCTGGCGCCGCGTTCGTCGGCGCTCGTGGAGCGGTACTACGTCGACCGCCTGTATCCGGCGGTGCAAGCGATCGCGACGACCGCGTCGAATGCCATGCCGTTCAGCGTGTTCGACGTCGTGCTCGTGGCGGCGGCGGCGAGTACGTGCTGGTTGTGGGTTCGGGCGATGTCGCACGCGCGACAGGCGCGCTCCGCGCGCCCGCTGCTGATGGCCCTTCGCGTCACGGTGACGGCCGCGGCGGTCGTCTACCTGTGGTTCGTCGGCATTTGGGGACTGAACTACGCGCGCCCGGCGCTCGACGCGCGGCTCGGGCTGCCGGAGGCGCCGGCGTCGGCCGAGGAAGTGCAGGCGCTGCTCGAACGGTCCGTCGCGGAAACCAACAGGCTCTACGGCCCGGCACAGGCCGAGGGCTTTGTGCCCTTTGTTGCGGATAGGGATATCGCGCGGGCCTTGCATGCCGTTGAAGCGGCGCAAGGCCGGTCTCGTCCCACCGTGCCAGGACGCCCGAAGCGGTCGATACTCGCGACCTACTTTCGGATGGCGGGTGTCGATGGGCTCACGGCCCCCGCGCTGCTCGAGACGCTGCTGAATCCCGATCTCACCGAGGCCGAACGCCCTTTTGTGCTCGCTCACGAGTGGGCGCACCTGGCCGGCTACGCGCCCGAGGCCGACGCGAACTTCGTGGCATGGCTGGTCACGACAAAGGAGGGCGCCTGGCCGCACTCGCACTACAGCGGCTGGTTGTTCCTGATGATGGAGACGGCGTCCCAGGTCCCGCGTGAACCGCGTCGGGCCGCTCTCGAGCGCTTGGAGCCAGGCCCGCGCCGTGACCTCGACGCCATCGCGGCGCGGGCTCGCCAGCGAGTGGACCTCGTGCAGCGCGTCGGCTGGCGCGTCTACGACCGCTACCTGAAGTCACAGGGCGTGCGCGAGGGCGTCATGAGCTACTCGCGCGTCGTGGACCTCATCGCCAGAGCGTCGCGTCCGCTCCCGGGGCGTAACAGCCCGTGGTGAACGTCTGGCGTCGCACCGAGACGGGCGAAGCGCCCGGCCGGCAAGCCGGGGTCCCCGCCGCGCGGACTCTGCGCGGTGGGGTGGAAGGCGCGACGACTGAGAATACCGCCTGTATTTGAAGGAGGAGCAACGCGGCGGGCCGGGATGCATCGCTCGTCGAATGCAGCCGGACTTTCACCACGGGCTGGTAACCCCCGGTCGCCGGCACCGATGCCACAATAGACAGATGCTCTCGCGCCGCACCGTCTGCCGGGTCGTCGATCGCGCGTTCCCGGACCCGGCGGCGATCGACGAGGCCGCGCGGCTGCTGCGCGCGGGCAAGCTCGTGGTGTTCCCCACCGAGACCGTCTACGGCCTCGGCGCCCACGCGCTGGACGCCGCCGCGGTCGCCGGCCTCTTCATCGCGAAGGGACGTCCGACCACCGATCCGGTGATCGTGCACGTCGCCGAGGCCGGCGCATTGGTCCTGCTTGCGCGCGCAATATCCGACGAGGCCCGGGCGCTCGCCGCGCGCTTCTGGCCGGGCCCGCTCACGCTGATCGTGGCGAAGCGCCCTGAGGTGCCGGACGTCGTGACCGCCGGACTCGACAGCGTGGCCGTGCGCGTGCCCGCTCATCCCGTCGCGCGAGCGCTGCTCATCGCGGCCGGAGTGCCGGTGGCGGCCCCAAGTGCCAACCGGTTCTCACGGCCGAGTCCGACGACGGCGGCGCACGTTCTGACCGACCTCGATGGCCGCGTGGATCTCGTGCTCGATGCCGGCCCGACCGACATCGGCGTGGAGTCGACGATCGTGGACTGCACGCTGTCGCCTCCGGTGGTGCGGCGCGCCGGCGGCGTGCCGATTGACGTGCTCGCCGAGGTGGTGCCGGGGCTGCGAGTGTCGGAGGCCGTGGCGCAGGTGGGGACGTCGCAGGTCGCGCCTGGGCAGTTGCTGCGTCACTACGCGCCCGACGCCCGGCTCACGGTGTACTCGGGTGCGCCGGCGCAGGTCGTGGCGCGCATCGCCCGTGAGGCGCGCACCCACGTGGCGCGCGGCGCTCGCGTCGGCGTGCTCGCGCCCGAGGACGATCTGCTGGCGCTGGCGCCCGAATTGGCGGCGCCGGCCGCCAGTGGCCGAATCGAGGTGGCGAGCCTCGGGCTACGTGGTGACCCGTCGGCCGCGGCCCGCGTGCTCTTTGCGGCGCTCCGCGAACTCGATGCAAAGGCCGTGGATGTGATTCTCGCGTCGGGGCCGGTCACGAGCGGGTTGGGCGCTGCGGTGTGGGACCGTCTGCGACGCGCGGCCGAGGGCCGCGTGATCTCGGTCTAGGGCTAGGCCTCGGTCGCTGGCGCGCTCAGCGCTCGAATCCCGCCCAGTCGAGGCGCTGCTGACGGCGCAGGTCGCGCAAGGCACCAGGGTAGACACCCGCGCGCCGGGCCGTGTCGCCTGCCTGCCGCATCGCGGCGGCGAACTCGCCGCTCATCCGCCGCAGATCCTTCAGCCAGTACGGACAATTGGGGTCGAGGCCGCTGAACTGGGTGTCGCGTTCGGCCAGTGAGAACCACGCGCGGTCGCCGCCGCGAGGGGCCCGAGGCGCGCACGTCGCCTCGAAACGAACCCACTCCACGTCCAACTGCGCGGCCTGCCGCGCCAGCTGCCGCACGTCGCGCTCGTCGGCCTCCTGGCCGCGCGTCCCTTGCGGAGCCCGCGCGTAGGTCATAGCGGCATTGCCAGCATGGCCCGACAGCCGGCGCCATCGGGGCCGGCCTCGAGCGTGATGGTGCCGCCGTGCGCCTCGGCAATCTGGCGGCACAGCACGAGACCGATGCCCGACCCGCCGGCCTTGGTCGTGAAGAACGGCACGAAGAGGTTGGCGGTCTTCGGCGGGCCGGGGCCGTCGTCGTCCACCCACAGCTCGAGTCCGCGGACCGACCGATGCCATCCCACCACGACGCCGTGTCCACCGTGTTCGAGCGTCGCCTCGGCGGCGTTCTGCAGCAGGTTGATGAGCAGCTGTTCGAGCTGGTCGCCGTCGGCGTTCACCGTCAGGTCGGGGCCGGGTCTCACCGTGACCGGCACTCGTGCTTCAAGGCCCGCCACGCGCTGCACGAGCGGCTTCAGCACCACCGCAGTCAGACGCGGCGGCGGCAGCTTGGCCAGCCGCGCGTAGGCAGCGGTGAAGCGTCCGAGCGCGTCGGCGCGCGACCCGATCACCTGCAAGCCGCGCCGCAGGTCGTCTTTCAGATCACCCGGCGGAGGTTCGCGCTGCAGCAGGGCATCGAGCGAGCCGGCCAGCGACTTGATTGGGCCGAGCGAGTTACCCAGTTCGTGGCCGATGACGCGGATCAGTCGCTGCCAGGCCTGGCGTTCCTCCTCGCGCAGTGGCCGGCTGACATCGGCGACGACGAGCAGGTCGTGACGCTGGCCGCCAAGGCGAAAAGTCGTGCGACGAACTTCCCAGCGGCCGGTGCCCCCCGGAAGGTCGAGGGCCACGACGCGCGGCGCATCGCCGAACCAGCCGTCGATCGCAAGGACATCGGCCGTGTGTCCCAGGAGCTGTTCGGCGGGGCGTCCCAGCAGCCGCTCCCCGGTGCGGTTCACGAGCCGCAGGCGGCGCTCGGGATCGAACGCGAACACCGCCACGTCGATCTGTTCCATGACCGTGCGCAGGAGCGCCGTGGCTTCGACCGCGCCGAGCCGCTGCTCGTGAAGCGTCTCGGCAAGTGCGTTGACCTCGGTCATCACGTCGCCGAGCGGGTCGCCGGCCAAGGCGCTGCGGCCGCGAATGGAGAAGTCGTCCTCGCGCAGTGCCGCAACCAGGTTGGCGAGCGTCTGCAGCGGCGCCACGATGTGCGTGCGCAACGCGACGATGGCGGCGCCCGTCGTGCAGGCCAGCACCGAGGCCGCCGTCCAGCGCACTTTCGCCGAGTAGTCGCCCACCCACAACAGCAGCAGCGCGACCGCCAGCGACGGCGCCGCAGCGATGAGCGCAAGGGCCACGGCGTGCCGATCGAAACGCAGGCGGTTCATGGGACGGAGGCGCCCCAGCTTACAGCTTGTAGCGTTCGAGCCGGCGGTAGAGGGCGCTGCGCGACAGGCCGAGCGCGCGGGCCGCCTGGCTCACGTTGCCGTGGCGGGCCATGGCCTTCTTGACGAGGAAGGCCTCGACCTCCTCGAGGCTCATGTCGTCGAGACGGCCGCCGGCCATGCCTTCGACCCGCAGCCCCAGGTCCGACGCACGCACGATGCTGCCCGGCGCCATCAGCACCGCGCGCTCGATGGCGTGGTCGATCTCTCGGACGTTGCCGGGCCACCGATGGTCCATGAGCATCTGCAGCGCCGCCGGGTCGAAGCCCGTGATGGCCTTCCGGTATCGCTGCGTGTGCTGGTGCAGGAAGTGCCGGGCCAGGAGCGGAATGTCCTCGCGACGATCCCTCAGCGGCGGCAGGTGGATGTCGATGGTGTTCAGGCGGAAGAGCAGGTCTTGCCGGAACCGGCCGGCGTCGACCTCGGCGGACAGGTCGGCATTGGTGGCCGACACGATCCGCACGTCGACCTTGCGGGTTTTCGAAGAACCGACGCGCTCGAACTCGCCCGACTCGATTACCCGCAGGAGCTTGGTCTGCTGGCTCGCCGGCACGTTGGCGATTTCGTCGAGGAAGAGGGTGCTGCCGTCGGCGAGTTCGAAGCGGCCAACGCGATCGACCTTGGCATCGGTGAAGGCGCCGCGCACGTGCCCGAACAGTTCGCTCTCGAAGACGCCTTCGGCCATGCCGCCGGCGTTCACCGTGACCATCGGCCGCGCGGCCCGAGGCGACACCGCGTGCAGGGCTTGCGCCACGAGACTCTTGCCCGTGCCGTTCTCGCCACTGATGAGCACGTTGGCATCGGACGGGCCGACCCTCGCGATCACGTCCAGTACGGGCCGCATGGCCGGTGACTCGGCCAGAAGCGGCGAGCGGCCATCCGCCACGAGTGCCTGGTTGGCGAGCAGCAGGCGCCGACCTAGACGGATCGCGTGGCCGAGCGCAGTTTGCGTCCGGACGATCGCGAGCAGTCGCTCGTTGTCCCACGGCTTCTGCACGAAGTCGCTGGCGCCACGGCGCATCGCCTCGACGGCGACATCAACCGACCCCCACGCCGTCATCACGACCACCGGCAGCGACTCGTCGGCCAGGCGGATACGGCTGAGCAGGTCGAGCCCCTCGTCGCCGGAGGTCGTGTCGCGGGAGTAGTTGAGGTCGATGAGGACGACGTCGTAGTCCTTCAGCTCGAGCGCGCGGACGACCTGCGCGGGTGAGGACGCCGTGTCGATGACGTAGCCCTCGGGCTTGAGCAACAGGCGCAGCGCCTCGAGGACGTC
>JANORI010000867.1:0-5850 GCA_031415235.1 Acidobacteriota bacterium
TCAGGACAACGGCAACCTGTTCGAATTCAACTACACGTTCGACTACAACTTCGAGTACCTCGGCAACGACCTCGACCGCTACAAGACGCTCTTCGACCCCAAGACGAACGAGTCCCATTCGACCTTCGAGTTGTTCAGCCCGATCGAGCGGATGGTGCGCACGGCCAACGAGGCCAGTGACGCCGCGTTCGAGGGCGCCATGGCCGAGTTTCTCGACCTGACCGCGTTTGCGCGACATGTGGCCGCCGAGACCTTCGTCGCCGAGAACGACGGCTGGCTCGGCTACGCCGGCATGAACAACTTCTATCTCTACCAGTTCGGTGACCGCCCGCAGTTTCAGGTGATCACCTGGGACAAGGACAACACCTTCCTGCAGGCTGATTTCCCGCTGTTCGAGCGCGCCGACCGGAACGTGCTGATGCGCCGCGCCCTGGCCATCCCCACGGTGAAGCAGGCGTATCTCGATGGTCTTACCGCCGCCGTGGCCTCGGCCCGCGAGGGGCAGGAGGGCGACGACGCCGGCACGGGCTGGCTGGCCCGAGAGATCGAGCGCCTGTACGCCCTCATCGCCCCGGCCGCGCGCGAGGACACGAACAAACCCTACTCGACCAGCGACGTCGAGACCGCCGTGGAGGGCCTGCGCGGGTTCGTCCGCGCGCGCACCGCCTTCGTGACGTGTGCCGTGGCCAACGAGTCGCGCACGCCCGTGGCCTGCAAGTGACGCCGCGCATCAGCGCTGGCGGGCGCGCAACGCGACTCGGGTGAAGTAGGCGTCGAGGCGCTTCACCGCCGCAAGGTCGGTCACGAGCAGGCTGAGTTCGCGCCGGAGCCCGAGGCTCGTGGCCGAGAGCGCGAGGCTGCCGACCAGCGCCACGCGGCCATCCACGATCGTGATCTTGCCGTGCGCCGTGCGCCCGCCGAGTACGCGCTGCCCGAGGTGTTCGACAAGGACGCCGTCACGTGCCTTGGCGACCAGCAGCCGGCGCACATGCGGGTCGTCGTACTTGTGGTCGATGATCCGGATGCGCTCGCGCGCCCCCGCCAATAACGACCGGACGGTGGCGCTCGCCCATTCGGGGCCCACGACCAGACGCGAGCGCGTCCCGGCCGACACCGGCAAGGCGCGCCTGGCCAGATCGGCGTCGAACAGCCGCCACGCGTCGGTGACCGCAGCCGGATCGTGGGTCACGACGGCGAAATCGCACGTGTCGTGGAAGCACTTGCGCGTCAGATTGAACGACGCCACGAGCAAGGGCCCCTCGTCAGCGATGATGTACTTGGCGTGATGTTTGGTCGCGCGCGCACCGTGGCGAGTCACCTGCGCGCCGATGCGGGCCAACCGCTGCTCCAGCCGGCCGAGCCGCCGCTTCCAGCCGCTCGCCCGGCGCGTGAGCAGCACGTCCACTTCCACGCCCCGGTCGGCCGCCGCCGTCACGGCGTCGAGCACCTCGGCGTCATTGCAGCGAAAGATGGTGAGTCCGAGCCGTCGGCGCGCGCCACCAATGACGCGCAGCACCGCAGCCCGGCGTTCGGCGGGCTCGATGATCACACGGTCGGGTCTCACGATCGCTTCGGCGTCTCCCACGACACCGAGGCGAGTCCGTGCGTGCCGCCGGCCACGAGCGCCTCCGTGACCTCGTCGATCGAGACATGCGGCGGCAGCGTGGTACGATAGGTCATCTCGGCCTCGTCGCCTTGGGTGAACTCGCGGGGCTCCCACGTGAGGCCGTGCGTGGCAAAGACGCTTACCACGTGCGCCAGCGGGAACTCGCGGCCTTTGGCGGTCATCTCCACGTCCATCACCCGCGGCTTCTCCGCCACGATGAGATCCAGCACCACGATCGCCACGGCCAGAAACAGGCCGCCGAGTGCGGCAATTGGCAGGGCGCCGATACCGCAGGCCATGCCGAGCCCCATCAGCAGAAAGAGCACCGTGACGTCCTTCGGGTCTTCCACCGGCGTCCGGAAACGGATGATGCCCGCGGCGCCGGCAATGCCGAAGGCCCGCGCCAGCGAACTGCCGATGACGATCATGATGAGGGCGCCGGCGACAGCCAGCAGCACCTGTGCCTGTTCCATCGACCGGTTGAGGGGACGGTCCTTCTGATGCAGCTTCTGCACGTGCGTCACGAAGAGCGCGATCACGGCGGCCGACAGCAACTGCATGAGTTCCGACCAGGGATAGCCCCAGGGCAGGCCTTGGTAGGCCTGCGTACCGGCAGCGAGCCCGGCCCCGCCGCCCAGGGCGGCCCCGCCGGGCTCCGTCATCGGCCACGCGAGACCGATGCCCGCGATGACCAGACACGCGAATCCACCGGCCAGCAGGGTGAGCATGTCCCGCCACGCCACCGGCCGGTGCTTGGCTTCGACGATCGAGTCGTAGATGCTCAGCACCGAATCCAGGCGCGCCAGCTTGATGAGCGCGACGGCGTGGGCGGTAGGACGGGCCACCCCGAACGTGCCGCCGACGCGGCCAGCGCTCGTGTGTGCACGCACGAGCGCGCGGATGCCCGCGCTGTCCATCGCGGTGACAGCGTTCATGTCGACGATGAGGTGGCGGTATCCCTGGCCGAGCAGCCGCTTGACCGAGGCCTCGAAGTCCTCGGCGGCATCTCCAGCCACCAGTGGCTGGCGCGGCGTGAGCACCAGGTGACCGCCCGCAACTTGCTCGGGAACGGCCATCAGGCTACGCTGGAATCAACGTGGCGACCGTAGCACAGTGGCAGTAAAAATCAAATGGACCCTGCTCGTGCTGGCCGCCCTGGCCTCGTCGTGCGGCGGTGACAGTCCAACCAGGCCCACGCCGCCCATCGGGCCGCCGAGCCCGGCGCTCGTCACGATTCTCGCCGCCGGCGACATCGCCCGGTGCGGTGTGCCCGGGTCTGAGCTTACCGCTCGCCTGCTCGACCAGCTGCCTGGCATCGTGCTGGCGCTTGGCGATCTCGCCTACCAGAACGGCACGTTCCAGCAGTTTGCCAACTGCTATGCGCCCACCTGGGGACGGCATCGCGACCGAACGCGGCCGGCGCCCGGCAATCACGACTACGAGACGGCTGGCGCGGCCGCCTACTTCGCGTATTTCGAGGAGCTGGCGGGCCCGCTTGGCGACGGGTTCTATTCGTTCGTCGCCGGCAGCTGGCGCCTCATCTCGCTGAACTCGAACGTGCCGATGGGGCCAGGGTCGCCGCAACATGCCTGGCTGCAGCAAGAGTTGCAGCAACCGGCACGATGTACGCTGGCGTACTGGCACTACCCGCTCATGAGCTCGGGCCCGAATGGCGACAACCCGAGCACGAGGCCGCTGTGGGATCTGCTCTACGCGGGTGGCGCCGAGGTGGTGCTGGTGGGTCACGACCACATCTACGAGCGCTACGTGCCACAGAATCCCGACGGCCAGCTCGATCGCGACCGCGGCATCCGGCAGTTCATCGTCGGCACGGGGGGCGCCGAGTTGACCGGCATCGTGTCGCGACGTCCCAACAGCGCGGCCACCCATGTGGGCCACGGCGTGTTGAAGCTGGTGCTCGGCGACAACCGGTACGAGTGGCAGTTCATGCCGATTCAGGGGACGGCGTTCAGCGACACCGGCTCCGACGTGTGCCACTGACGCGCTCGGGCGCGCCTACGGTCCCGGGGCCGCCTTTCCCTGCGTCGCATGAAGGCCTACTCCTCGGACCACTTCGTGCTGCCGCTGCCCGACGGGCACCGCTGTCCGATGTCGAAGTGTGCGCGCCTGCGCCAGCGCGTCGTGGCTGAGCACGTGCACCAGGGCAACGGCACCGCGGCGATCTCTCGCGCCGACTGCGGCCCGGTGGCCCCGCTCATTCCCCGCGTGACTGTGCGACCATGCGGGCATGTCGCAGCGCTTCCGCCTCCTCACTGAGGCTCATGTCCGTTCGCTCCTTCCCCTGAACGACCTCGTGGCCGCTATGGAGACGGCACTCGCGCGCTTCTCTGGCGGCGACGTGCTGCAGCCGGTGCGCAGCGTGCTCATGGTGGGTCCGCAGAAGGCGTACTTCGGGCTGATGCCGGCTTATGGGGCCGATCCGCCGCAGCTCGGTGCCAAGCTCGTCACGGTGTTTGGCGGCAACGCCGCCAAGGGCCTGCCGTCGCACCTTGCGACGATCCTGCTGCTCGACCCAGACTCCGGCAGCCTCATCGCGCTCATGGACGGACGCTACATCACCGAAGCACGTACTGCCGCGGTGTCGGCCGTGTCCGCGCGGCACATGGCGGCCACCGACGCCTCGTCGCTTGCGATCATCGGCACGGGCGTGCAGGCGCGGAGCCATCTCGAGGCGCTGGCACTGGTGCGCCCGCTCGCCGACGTGCGAGTGTGGAGCCCCCAGGCCCGCAGCCGCGAGCGGTTCGTCAGCGACATGCAGGGCCACGGCGGAGGCGCGCTGCGGGCGGCCTCGACCGCGGAGGAGGCCGTGCATGGCGCCGCGATCGTGGTGCTGGTAACCGCCTCGTCAACGCCCGTGATCGAGGACGCGTGGGTCGCACCGGGCGCTCACGTGATCTCAGTTGGCGCGTGCCGGCCGGATCATCGCGAGATGCCGCCCGGCCTCGTCGCCCGGGCGCGCCTGGTCGTCGATTCGCGGGCGGCGGCGCTCGTGGAATCCGGCGACGTCGTGCAGGGCATCGCCGAGGGCCGCTTCACTGCGGCTCACCTCGCGGGCGAACTCGGCGAGGTGGTACTCGGCCGTGTGGTGGGCCGGCGATCGACCGATGAGGTCACGGTCTTCAAGTCGCTCGGCATGGCGGTGGAAGACGTGGCCGCAGCCGACCTCGTCTACCAGCGGGCCGTTGAGACGGGCGCCGGCACCGAGCAGACACTGTAGGGCCGCCAGCCCGCTCACGCAACGCCACTCAGCGGATGCGCGGGGCAATTCCCGAAGGAACTCGGCTAGAGCACGGCTAGAGCTCGAGAAACCGCTGAATGCGGCTGAGCAGGCTCGTGCGAGCGGGGACGTTCGCCTGGGCCTCGTCGGCCGCCGCCCTGGCCTCGGCCAGCCCCGAGCGGCGTGCCGACACGACTTCGCTGACTTGCTCCACCAGACCCGGCCGCCGCAGGGCCAGCTCGCGAAAGCGATCCGTCGTGACTTCGAGCAGGACGGCGTCGCCAGCCGCCGTCACCGTGGCAGACCGAGGTTCGCCGGTGAGCATCGACATCTCGCCGAAGAACCCGCCCTGCGAGATGACCGCGATGTCCTGTCCCGACGGCTCGAGCGACACACGCACGCCGCCGTCGAGCACGACGAACATCGACTGCCCCTGGTCGTTCTGGCGCACGATGCGCTCGCCTGCGCCGAAGAGATGCTCCTGGCAGCCTTCGGCCAGCCGCACGCATTCCACGTCATCGAGCCCGGTGAACAGGTCGATCTGCGCGAGTCGCAGGGCCAGGGCCTGGATCCGTGCCGCCGGACGGGTGCGTACTTCCTCGCGGCTGAATTCAACCTGCATCGGGTACGGAATCTCGATGCCGTGACGCTTGAACGTGTACCAGACGTTTGACCGCACCTGATCGCGCGCGATGTCGTCGCGCGCGTAGTCCGCGACCCAGAACCGCAGGCGATAGTTCACCGACGACGACGCGAACTCTTCGTTGACCACGTCGGCGTCGGGCGACCGCAGCACGAGCGGGGCGTTGTCGAGCGCCTCGTGCAATGCCCGTTTCACGACGTTCGGCGCCACGTCGTAGCTGGCACCCACGATCACCTCGATTCGCGACGGCACGGTGGGTTCGGAGTAGTTCAGGATCGGGTCTTTCGACATCACGCTGTTGGGCACGATGACGAACTGGCCGGCCTTGGTCAGCAGCTTCGTGGCGCGCCACGTCACTTCCTG
>JANORI010000868.1:0-8701 GCA_031415235.1 Acidobacteriota bacterium
CTAAAGAACACGGGATTCTCGGGCGCGGACGGTTTCAGCTATCGCGCGTCGAACGCCTCGGGACCAGGGGCGACAACGACCGTCTCGATTGACGTGGCAGGGGCGGGCGCGCCGGTGGCGCCGTCGAACTTCCGCGTGCTCGGCAAGTCGGGCAACAACGTGACGTTCAGCTGGACGACGCCGACTTCGGGGCACGATGGGTCGGCCGCTACCGTGGGCGACGCGATCGCGCGTCACGCCGGGAAAGCTGAAGCGGCCCGTCTGCGGCACGAGCGGCTGAGCGAGGCGCAACGCGCCGCCCTGCGCGCCTTCCTCGCATCGCTGTAGGTCCGCTCCGGCGTGTCCCATCCGAACCATCCCACTTCGAGAACCACAACGGGCATCGGCCGAGACAACGAACTACTCGCACAGACCGCGAGTGACGGAATGCCCGGCCTCAGCCGCTGATCCGGGGCACACCTCAGGCGGGAACACACCGGGGACACGCGGGCCGAGAGCGAGTCGCGCCCCCGGCGTCCGAATGCAGCACCATCGCCGGGTCCGGTGTACGATCCGGGCCGATGGAAGTGGCGCTGCTCGCAAAAGCCGTGATTCTTGGCATTGTCGAAGGATCGACGGAATTCCTGCCCGTGTCCTCGACCGGACATCTCATCCTGGCGGGAGACCTGCTCGGGTTCAACACGCCGAAAGGGAAGGTCTTCGAGGTGGTGATCCAGACCGGCGCGATGCTGGCGATCGTGTGGGAATACCGCGAGCGGTTCCTGACCACGCTTCGCGGGCTCGGCCGCGCGGGTCCCTCGCAGCGGCTGGTCGTGAATCTGCTCATCGCCTTCACGCCAGCCGCGGTGCTCGGTCTGCTCTTCGGCACATTCATCACCCGGCACCTGTTCAGCCCGATTCCCGTGGCCACCGCGTTCATCGTCGGCGGCCTGGTCATTCTCTGGGCGGAGCGGCGACAGCACGTCGTGCACGTGGCACACGTCGATAGCCTCACGCCGCTCGACGCGCTGAAGGTGGGGTGCGCGCAGTGCCTCGCGCTGGTGCCTGGCATGTCGCGCGCGGGCTCCACGATCATCGGCGGTTTGCTCTTCGGCCTGTCCCGCACGGCAGCCACCGAGTTCTCGTTTTTCCTGGCCGTGCCTACGCTGATGGCCGCGAGCGGCTATCAGCTGCTCAAGGAACGGGATCTGCTGTCGGCCGCCGACCTCAGCTGGTTTGCGGCCGGAGGCCTCGCGGCCTTCGTGTCGGCCTTTTTCTGCGTGCGCTGGCTCATCCGCTTCGTGAGCCGGCACGACTTCTCGGTCTTCGCGTGGTATCGCATTGCGTTCGGCCTCGCCGTGCTCGTGACGGCATCCACGGGACTCGTGGAGTGGTCGGCGCGCTAGGAGCCTGGCATGAGGACACGTACGCGGGCCTGGGCCATCGCGGCGTTGGTATGTGCGGTGGCCGTGACGGCGTCAGCCCAGCGCTTCCGCTTGCCCGAAGGGCCCTGGGTGCCGCCCCGGTTCCCGCCACCGACGTTTCACGTCGGCGGCTTCACGCACTGCAAACTCATGTACGACAGCGTGCGCCGCGAAGCCAACGGCATGGGCTGGGCCACGGACTACCCGTACGCGGCAATCAACCTGCTGACCCGCGTGAAGGAACTCACGAAGACGTCCGTGAGCCTGGACGGCGACGGCGAGCCCAACTACTGGGTGGTGCGGCTCACCGACGACGCGCTCTTCAGTTGCCCGTTCACCATGGCCACCGACGTGGGCACACTCGGCCTCTCGGACGAAGAGGTGCTGCGTCTGCGCCAGTACCTGCTGAAGGGCGGCTTCCTGTGGGTGGACGACTTCTGGGGCGACCGCGCCTGGGCACAGTGGACGTCTGAACTGAAGCGGGCCATGCCCGAATACGCCATCGAAGACGTGCCGCCCGCGCATCCGCTGATGCACACCATGTTCGACATCAAGCACGCGCCGCAAGTCTCGAGCATCAACTTCTGGCAGCGCAGCGGTGGCTCCACGGCCGAACGCGGCCCTGAGAGTCCGAAGGCCGACCTGCGGATGATGAGCGACCAGGCGGGACGCATCATGGTGCTCATGACGCACAACACCGACATCGGCGACTCGTGGGAGCGTGAGGGCGAAGACCGTGAATTCTTCCTGGAGTTCTCACCCCCCGGCTACGCGCTCGGAGTGAACGTGGTGCTCTACAATCTCACGCACTGACCCACCCGCCATCCCCATGCGCGAGTCTCCCGCCCGCCGTCGTCACACGCTGTGCTCCCGCTGGGTCGCGCTGTCCTGCGCTCCTGCGCTCATGGGGTTGCTGGCAAGCGAGGCTCGTTCCCTGGGAGCAGGCAGCCAGGCCGGCCCCGTCACGCTCTCCATCGTGGGGACGACCGACCTGCACGGCTTTATCGCGCCCACCGACGGCCGCGGCGGACTGGCGCTGCTCGGGGGCTACCTGAAGAACCTGCGGGCCGCCCGCGCCTCCGACGGTGGCGCCGTGCTGCTGGTCGACTCGGGCGACACCTATCAGGGCGGTCTCGACTCGAATCTCTCCGAGGGCGCCGTCGTGATCGACGCCTACAACGCCCTCGGTTACACGGCAGCGGCCATCGGCAATCACGACTTCGAATACGGCGCCGTCGATCGATGGGGCGCCACCGACGACCCGGCAGCCGATCGGCGAGGCGCCCTCAAGGCGCGCGCGGTGCAGGCGCGCTTTCCGTTCCTGGCCGCCAACCTACGCGAGCACGACCGCCCGGTGGAGTGGCCGAACGTGAAGGCCTCGGTGCTGGTCGACGCGTCGGGCGTCAGGGTGGGAGTCATCGGCGTGATGACCCTCGACGCGCTGTCGATGACTCTGGCCGCCAATGTGGGCGGCTTGAGCGTGACCGATCTGACCACCGCCATCGAGACCGAGGCCACGCGGCTGCGGGCCGCCGGGGCTCAGGTGGTCGTCGTGGCGTCGCACTCGGGTGGCGACTGCGCCACCTTCGACGCCCCGACCGACCTCACCACCTGCGACGACACGGCCGAGATGTTCGACGTGGCCAGACGCCTGCCACGCGGACTTGTGAACGTGATGATGGCTGGGCACACGCACGCCGGCGTCGCGCACGAAGTCAATGGCGTCGCCATCGCGCAAGCGTATTCGTGGGGCCGCGCCTTCAGTCGCGTGGACCTCGTGGTGGACCGCGGTGATCGGTCCGCGGGCGAGGTCGGCGAGGCCCACGTCACCGGCGTGCGGATCTTCCCGCCACGCGAGGTCTGCACCCGGGAAGACGCCGGCGGCCGATGCGCAACGAGCGCGTCACACGGCGCGGCGGCCCGCTACGAGGGGCGTGCGGTGGCGCCCGACCCCGCCGTGCACGCCGCAATGGCGCCGGCCCTTGCGCGCGTCACCGCGCTGCGCGCGTCCTCCCTGAGCGTGGTGTTCGACACGCCGGTGTCACGCGGCGCGGGCGCGGACGAGTCGCCGCTCGGCAATCTTTTTGCCGACGCGCTGCGCGATCTGGCGTCGGGCACCGACGCCGCCGTCAGCTACGCCAGCGGCCCTGGCGGCCTGCGCGCCGACGTCGCCGCGGGACCGGTCACGCTCGGCGCGGTGTACGACGTCTATCCCTTCGACAACCTCGTCGTGCGCCGCACGTTGACCGGCGCACAGCTGCGACAACTGCTCACCGCGCAGTTTCGTCGCGCGCGCTTCGGCGGCCGCGCGCTCGGCGTCTCTGGTCTCCGCGTGCGGGTGGAGTGCCGCGACGGCGGGTACCAGGTCGACGCGGCGCGTGCGTCGGGCCAGGCAATTGCCGACGACGACACACTCGTGGTCGCGATGTCGGACTTCCTCGCAGCCCGCGCCACACCAGTGGCACCCGACGCAGCAGCGCCTCACGTTGGCGAGCCCCCGGTGCAGATGCGCGACGTCGTGATGCGATGGCTTCGGGCGCGCGGCGGGGCTCTGGCGGCCGGCCACTTTGGTGACCCAGCACAACCACGGTGGACCCCCGCCGCGACCTCCACTGGGACGTGCGCCGCCCCATAGCCCGGACCTCGGCGTCGATTTTGCAGCGCTGAGCCCCGTGCCCGTCTCCGCAACTGCTCAATCCGCCCGGACAGCCCGCCTCATCGCGGTGGGCCTGTTCACGGCCATGGCGCTCGCCACCGGCCATGCCCAAGCGCCGACGGTGCCCTCGCTGCTGTTGCCGGCCGACGCGAGTGCCCGGGTGCCGGCCGCGGTGCTCGGGCGTCTCGACACGCTGCAAGCGCGGGCCGCGCGCGCGAACCTGCCGGCCCTGGCCGGCGACGAGTTCGACGTGGAGGTGACGCCTGGCCGTACCCTGCGGGCACGGCTGGACCGGCGTGAAAACCACCGCAACGGCGCGAAGACCTGGGCCGGACATGTCGTGGGCGAGCCGTTCAGTACGGTCACGGTGGTCGAGATGCAGGGCGTGCTGCAGGGGTCGATTCGCACGCTTCAATCGGCCTATTCGATCGAACCGGCGGCCGGCGGCGCCTTCCACGTGGTGCGCCAGGTGGACGCCGATGCCACCGGCGTGGAACTCGATCCCCTGTCAGCGAACGCTCCTGCGCCGCCACCTCCCAACGACCTGCCTCCGGCGGCCGGCGACAACGGCAGCACGTTCGACATCGTGGTGTTCTACGACCAAGACGCGCGCGATGCGGCCGGCGGCGACCTGGCCGTGCAGACAAGAATCGCGCTCGGTGTCTCGGAAACGAACACTGCCTATGCCAACAGCGGCGTCGCGCCTCGGCTGCGTCTCGTCGGCGCGGAGCTCGTGTCGTACACCGAGAGCGGCGACCTCAGCACCGACCTTTCGCGCTTCGCCGGAACCTCAGACGGATTCATCGATGCCGTGCACACCCGGCGCGACCAGTTGGGCGCGGACCTGGCCATGCTGGTCGTCGGCGCGGCGGCGGGTGGCGCCTGCGGCGTCGGCTACGTCATGACCTCGCTGTCGTCGTCATTTGCGTCGTATGCCTTCACGGTCACCGCCTACTCGTGCATCAGCCCCAACTACACGTTTGCCCACGAACTGGGGCACAACATGGGATCGGCGCATGCCCCTGAAGACGGCGCCAGCCAGGGCTCGTTGTATCCGTATTCGTTCGGCTACAAGAATCCGTCGAATCTCTTCCGCACGGTGATGGCCTACAACTGCACCGCCGGCTGCCCGCGCGTGCTGCACTTCTCGAATCCGACCGTCTCGTACGGCGGCGCTACGACTGGCACGTCCGTGCAGCACGACAACGCGCGCTCGCTCAACAACGCGGCTAACACCATCGCCAACTGGCGTCAGGCGGTTGGCAGCGGCACACCGCCCACCATCACCGCTCTGTCAAACGTGACGATCAACGAAGACACGGGCACGGCGCCAATCGCCTTCACGGTCGGCGACGCGGAGACCGCCGCCGCCAGCCTGTCGGTCACGGCCGTGTCGTCAGACACGACGCTCGTTCCCAACACCGGCGCGGCCCTGGCGCTCGGCGGCGCCGGCGCCAATCGCACCCTGGTTGTGACCCCGGCGGCGCATCAGTTCGGCACGGCCACGGTCACCGTCACGGTCAACGACGGCTCACAGAGCGCCTCCCGTACGTTCACGCTCACCGTCAACAGCGTGCCCGACGCACCGACGATCGCGGCCATCGCCGCTCAGAGCACACCGGAAGACACGCCGCAGACGGTCTCGTTCACGATTGGCGACGCCGACACCTCGCTCGCCGCCCTGGTGGTGCAAGCGACATCGTCGAGTACCACCCTCGTGCCCGCCGGCGCCTTCACGTTCAGCGGCACTGGTGCGGTGCGCTTCGTGACCATCACGCCCGACGCCGACGCGTTCGGCACGGCCACGATCACCATCAGCGTCAGCGATGGCTCGACGGCGACACCTGCGGCGTTCGGGCTGACCGTCATGGCCGTGGAGGACGCGCCGGCGTATGCAGCCGGTGTGCCCGTGGCCGTTTCGACGCTCGTCGGCACGGCCACCTCGTTCCCCGTAACCGTGACCGATGCAGACGGCGCTGGCGGGAGCCTGACCCTTATGGGGGCGACGACCAACGCGTCGCTGTTGCCACACAGTGGAGTTGTGGTCGCGCCCGCCGCCGTTACGGCGACGAGCCGCACCTTCATGGTCACGCTCACACCGGCGCCCGGGATGACCGGCACGGGCGGCGTCACCCTTACGGCGGGCGACGGCACGACCGTCGTGACGCGCGCCATCACCCTGTCGGTCACGTCGACCCCTGCGCCACCAGATGCGCCTCCCGCGCTGACGGCCACTGTGACCGGCAGCGCGCTCCAGCTGACCTGGACTGCGGCCGCGACGGGTACCCCTGCGGTCAGTTACTCGGTGTCTGTGGGCGACGCGCCTGGCGTGACGACGCTGCCTGTGCTGACCACGAGCGTCACGACCATCAGCGTGCCGGTGGCTGCGGGCACCACCTACTACGCGCGGGTGCGGGCGGTGAACGGGTTCGGTACGAGTGCACCCTCACCCGAGGTGTCGGTGACGATCACGGTGTTCAGCCCGACGCCCGGGCGGCCCGCGCAGTTCGGCGCGTGGTTCTCGGGACGGACCGTCACCGTGAGCTGGGCCGCGCCCACCACGGGTGACCCGGTCACGAACTACGTCCTCGAAGGCGGCAGCACACCCGGCCTGGCCGACCTCGGCCGCGTCAACCTGGGCACGGCCACCTCATTCACGGTGAGTGGCGTGCCCGACGGCACCTTCTGGCTCCGCCTGCGCGCCGCCAATGGCGCCGGCGTGGGACCGGCGTCGTCCGAACTCGCGCTCGTGATGCGGCCCGCCGGTGGGTGCGTCGGCCTCCCGATGGCGCCGGTCTACAACGCGCCCGTGGTGGCCGGCAACACGGTGACGCTGTCGTGGACCGCGCCCGCGGAAGGCACGACGCCACTGTCGTACGTGCTCGTCGCGGGATCGGCGCCGGGGCTCTCGAACGTGGCAGTCATCGACCTGGGCTCGCCCGTCACCTCGGTGAGCGGTCTGGTACCCGACGGCACCTACTTCGTGCGGATCGGCGCGCGCGGCAGCTGCGGCGTGGGCCCGCTCTCGAACGAGCGGCCGCTCGTGGTGAGCAGCATGTCGCCCGACTGAGCCGGCCTGGACGCTCGAGGTCGGGGGCGTTCGGGGGTTTGCACGAGCGCCTCGAGCGCTGCGGGCGTCCTCGGCACCATCGCGGTCAGGTTCTCGCGCCCGCCCTCGGTAATGAGCACCACGTCCTCGGTACGAAGCATCGCCGGAGGCGCCCCTGTCCTGCGGTTCCATGCGCCAGCCGGGCGACCGCCGCCGTCACCGTCTGCCTTGGCCGCCCTGGCCCCATGCCACCCACGATCCACCAGGCACCCGCCGCGCGCACAAGGCTGCGGTGGTCCATGGTCGGTGCAACCAAATGGACAGGTCATTCGGAAGTGCGTCACGGGGCGAAGGTATCATGGCGCCATGCGATACCTGCCCCTGCTGTTCGCGCTGGCCGTGGTGCCCGCGCCCGCCTTCGGCCAGACGTCTACGGCGAAGGACGTGGCCGACATCAAGGCCGTCATGGTCGCCATGTGGGACGCCGTCGAAAAGGGCGAGGTCGACCGCTACGCCACCTTCGTGCATCCCGACTTCACGTCGTTTGGCGAGAACGACACCTATCTGACCGAAGGCAAGGACGCCGAGGTGCGCAACTACCGCGACTACCTGCTTCGGGCCAAGGGCGTGCACACTGACATGCACCAGCCGGTCGTGACCGTGCGCGGCGACACCGCCTGGGTGACCTACTACTGGACCGACGCCGGCACATCTGACGGCAAGCGGTTCACGTCACGCGGCAAGTCGACGCGCATCTTCGTGCGCGAGGGCGGCCGCTGGCTCTGCATCCACGGGCACTACACCGCGGTCCAGTAGGGGCCGACGGCCATTCCATTTCGCGCAGAGTCGTAGCGCCGGAGCCAGCATGACGGACGTCTCGAGCCATGTGCACGCCGCCGAGGTCAGTCTGCCCTCGCAGGATCTCGCGGCCGATCTCGATTTCTACACGCGTGTGCTGGGCTTCCGGCTCGATACGATCTTCCCCGCCGACGACCCGGCCGTGGCCACACTCTCGGGTCACGGCCTGCACCTGCGCCTCGATCGTCACGCGCACGTCGCCCCGGGCGCGCTGCGATTGCGGTGCGACGACCCCGACGCTGTGGCGGAAGGCGCGCGGCACCTGACGGCGCCCAACGGCGTCAGTATCGAGCTCGTCGGCGCCACGCCTGCGCTCGTCACGCCGCCGACGGCGCATGCGTTTGTCGTGCGGCGCCTCAAGGACAACACGCCGTGGGTGATCGGGCGCGCGGGCATGCACTACCGCGATCTCATTCCGGGTCGGCTCGGCGGCAGCATCATCGCGTCGCACATCCGCATTCCCGATGCGGGTCCCGTGCCCGACATGGTGCACTACCACACCGTCGGGTTCCAGTTGATCTTCTGCTGCAGCGGCTGGGTGCGGCTGGTCTACGAAGATCAGGGGCCACCATTCGTGCTCGGCGCGGGCGACTGCGTGATTCAGCCGCCGCAGATTCGGCACCGCGTGCTCGAGTCGTCCGAGAATCTGCAGGTCATCGAGATCGGCGTGCCCGCCGAACACATCACCACGATCGATCACGACATGACGTTGCCCACCACCCGCGTGAACCCGCA
>JANORI010000869.1:0-2275 GCA_031415235.1 Acidobacteriota bacterium
TCGTCCGCCGGCGCGCGTTGAAGCTGGCGAAGAGTACGTAGGAGTGACGGGGCACGACGTGTCGACACGCGCCCTCCTTCTGATCACGTTCATCGCGGCCGGCGGGCTGGCAATCAGCATCGCCAAGGCTCAGGCTCCGACGGACACCGCGCCCAAGCAGGCGTTTGCCACCATCAATGGCGTGCGCTTGCACTATGCCGATTGGGGCGGCACCGGGCCGCGGCTCGTGTTCCTCACGCCTGGCGGCGGCAGCCTCGACGAACAGTTCGGCAACCTGGCGCCGCAGTTCGTCGATCGCTTCCGCGTCGTTGGCCTCACGCGCCGAGGGCAACCGCCCTCCGCCGTCCCCGCCGGGCCCTACGACACCGATACGCTCGTTCGAGACGTGGTCGGCTTTCTCGACCTCCTGGGAGTCCAGCGCGCACATCTCGCCGGCCACTCCATCGCCGGCGCGGAGATGACCCGCCTGGCGGCAACGCACCCCACGCGCGTGGCGACCCTCGTGTATCTCGACGCTGCGGTTGACTACAAGGCATCGGCGGCGCTTGCTCTTGAGGCGGGCCTCGCGCCGCACCCCGACCCAGCGATCGCGGCCATCCAGCGGGGGGCGGCCGTGCGCAGCCCGGAGTACCGTCGAGTACGGGTGCCAGCGTTGAACATCGCGGTCGTGTTCGACGGCCCCATTCCTTCACGGCCAGACGATCCCGAGGACTACAAGCGCTTCCTGCGCTTGTCGGAAGAACGCGGCGTCGTCGAGGCGAACATCCGCCAGTTCGAGCGCGGTATGCGGCAGGGCCGCGTGCTGCGGCTGAAGGACACCACCCACGGCGGATTCGTGAGCGACCCAGCGCAGCAGCGGATCTTCGTTCCCGTCATGCGCCAGTTCCTGACCGACAACGTCCGCTGACGACTCCGCGAAGAAGCACGTAATCGGGCGCCAGAACCGAAAGTTGCGCTGTCCCTGTTCTGTACCTGATCCTCACGTTTCTAGCGGATCTGGCGGTTCCGATCCGGCCTAAGTTGTTGACACGCGAGGGTTCGTCGGGAACGAATCCCACCCTCTCCGCCGAATCACACCTTCAGCGTCACGGCGCTTTTCGCCCTACTTGGATGAACGCAATCTGAGGGCGATTCCTTGCAGGCCTACTACGCGACTGGACGCCGTTATTGGACGCGACCGCAAGGGCCGGAACGCGCGTGGCCCATGCCGCATCATCCCGTACGGGATCCGTACGCTATAATGCCGGCATGCCGACTATCGTGCCGACTGCGTCCACGTCTCGAGACGATCGCATTGAACTCCGCGCCTCTCGCGAAGAGAAGCGTCTTCTCGCAGCCGCCGCGGCGTACCAGCGCCTGGACCTCACGACATTCGTCATGCAGACGGCCCTGCCGGTTGCGGAGGAAGTTGTCGCCCGCTATGAGCGCATCAGGTTGAGCGCCAGGGACGGCCGGCGCGTGCTCGACCTCCTGGAAAACCCGCCCAAGCCAACGGCGGCCCTCCGGGCGGCCGCCAAGCGCTTCAGACGACATCTCGCGTGAGTCGCTCGCAACGCTGGCGCGAGGAAGCGCTCACGCGACGCCATGATCGGGCGGGCTTCGACTGCGGTGTCGCTGCTCTGAATGACTATCTCCAGCGATACGCTCGTCAGAATCACGAGAGCGGCGGCGCCAAGACCTTCGTCGCCACGCCTCCGGACTCGCCCGGCACGATCCTCGGCTACTACACCATTGCCCCTGGTGCGCTGGACTTCGCCGATGTCCCGGAGGCGGCGAAGCGTGGGCTGGGGCGGTATGAAGTGCCGGTGTTTCGGCTCGGCCGGCTGGCCGTGTCGGTCACAGCGCAGGGCGGCGGCCTTGGCGGTGAGCTGCTGATGGCTGCGGGCCAGCGAGCGCTGGCTGTCGCAGACGCGGTCGGAGGTGTCGCCCTGGCCATCGATGCAAAGGACGACGCCGTCGCGCGGTGGTACCAGCGCTTCGGGGCTCTCCAACTCCTCGACGAGCCGCTTGCCCTCGTCCTGCCACTGGCGACGATCGCCGCGGCGCTGAAGGGAACGCGCAAGCGTGCGGAGTAGTCGCGCGGCCGCGCGATCCTGCCGAGGCGCTCGGTCGACGGAATGGGCGGGCCGAGCGAATCAGCTGCGCGTACTCGGGTGCAACCAGGTGCAAGGCGCCACGGGAGCCATGGCATTCCCGGCAGCGATGGCAACGTGGATTCTGTAAGTTACAGATTCTAAAGGAGCTGGCAGAGTTCGAATCCCACCCTCTCCGCCAT
>JANORI010000870.1:0-3591 GCA_031415235.1 Acidobacteriota bacterium
GCCGAGGCCAAGCTGCAGGCGCGCGCGCCCGACGGCGCGATGCCGGCCGAGCAGAAGGCGCTGCAGTACCTGCAGCAGGCCGAAGAAGAGTACGAGATGCAGGTGCAGACCAGCCGCCAATCGGGGGGCGGCGGGGGCGGCGGGCAGGCGGGATCGATCGCGGAAGACCTGGCGGACTTGTTCGAGCTCGAGATGGACAAGATGGCCAACCAGTACGAAACGGCCTCGCGCGCCGAGAGCACCCAGGCCGAGCAGAAAGTCGATGCGCTCGCCGAGAAGCTCAAGGAACTGGCGCGCCGCCAACAGCAGGAACTCGAGCGCCAGCGCCGGCGCGCCGCCGGACAGTCTGCCGGCAGCGGCGGCGACGCGCAGCGTCAGCTGGCCGAACAAACGGAGGACGCCGCCCGTCAACTCGAAAAGCTGTCGCGCGAGCAGAACCGGCCCGATCTGGCCTCGGCCGCGCGCCAGATGCAGCAGGCCGCCGATGCGATGCGCCGGGCCGCGGCGGGCAACGACCCTGGTGCGGCAGGACAAGCCGCAGCGGCGAGCGACCGCTTGCAGCAGGTGCAGCGTCAACTGCAGGGCGCACAGACCGCGCGCGCCGAACGCGACGTGCAGGACGCGGTGCGGCAGGCTGAAGAGATCGCGCGCGAACACGCCGACGTGGCCAGCGACGCCGAGGCGCTTGGTGAGTCTGGGGCGGACCGGCTGCAGAAGGCGCAGCTCAACTCGCAGCGCCGCGATGGGCTCTCGGCCAAGCTGGGACAGCTCGAGCAGCAGATCGACAAGACCGCCAACGAGATTGCCAAGGACGAACGCGATGCGTCGCGGCGGATGCAGGAAGCGGCCGGCGAAATTCGCGACGACAAGATCAAGGAGAAGCTCCGCTACTCGCGTGGCCTGATCGGTCGCGACGCGCAGCCCGGCGCCGCCAAGGACATGGACGCCGAGATCGGATCGAACCTGATGGACGTGCGCCGCAAGCTCGCCGAGGCCGCCTCGGCGCTCGGCAAGGGCGGCGGCGCCACAGGCGACAAGACCGCCGACGCGGCGGAGCGCGCGCGCGATCTGGTCCGCGGCGTGGATTCCCTGGGCCGACGCATGCAGGAACGCGCCGCAGGAGACCAAGGCCAGCGACAGGCCGGCAATCAGCAGGGTCAACCTGGTCAGAGCGGCCAACAGAATCCGCAGGACCAGGCCGGTCAGCAGGGTCAGCAGGGCCAGGCGGGCAAGCCAGGCCAGGGTCAGCAGGGTCAACAGGGCCAACAGGGCCAGGGCCAAGGGCAGCAGGGTCAAGGCGGCCAGCAGGGGCAGGGGCAGCAGGGTCAAGGCGGCCAGCAAGGCCAGGGTCAGCAAGGCCAGCAGGGCCAGGGCGGCGGGCAGGGCGGCGGCGACAACGCCGGTGGCTGGAACGACGACGGTGGCTGGGGCAACGGGCGGCCGGGCAATTTCAACGCCGACGACGTGCGGCAGTTCCGGGGCGAGGCACGCCGCTACGCCCAGGATCTCGAATCGCTGCGCCGGGCGCTGCGCGCAGATGGCGTCGACACGCGCGACCTCGACGACATCCTGAAGCGCCTGAAGGCGCTCGACGACGACCGCGCCTACAAGGACGTGCAGGAGCTGGCGCGGCTGCAGGGCGCCGTCAGCGACGGCTTGCGCCGCTTCGAGTTCGGCCTGCGGCGCGCGGCTGAGGGCGACGCGAAAGACGTGCTGCTCTCGGGCAGCGACGAGGTGCCGGCCGAGTTCAAGAGTCTGGTCGAGGAGTACTACCGCAGCCTCGCCAAGCCCAAGGCGCCGCAGAAGTGACCGCCCGGCGCACGCTCGTCGTCAGCATGGCCCTCGTGCTCGCGCTGACGGCCGCCGCCTCGGCGCAGTACGGCGGCTGGGGGCGCATGCGCCGCGTGCCACCCCGCTTTCCGACAAGCGATGCCAGCTTCGATGGCGGTTTCAACTTCTGTCGGATGATGTACTCGAGCCAGTGGCGCGAGGCCGGCGGGCAGGGCTGGTCCACCGACTACCCCGACGCCGATATCAACTTCTCGATTCGCTTTGCCGAACTCACCAAGACGCGCGTGAGCAAGCAGCCCTCGGGCGTGCCCAACCACTTCGTGACCCGCCTCACCGACCCGTGGCTCACCCGCTGCCCGTTCCTGCTCGGGTCCGACGTGGGCACGATGTCCCTGCGTGACGACGAGGTGTCGGTGCTCGGCGACTACCTGATGAAGGGCGGATTCCTCTGGGTCGACGACTGCTGGGGCTCGCGGGCCTGGGACGTCTTCGAGAGCGAGATGGCGCGGGTGCTGCCGCCCGGGACCTATCCGCTGCGCGACCTCGGTCCGGAGCACGCGATCTACCGCACGATGTTCCCGCTGACCGTCCTGCCGCAGATTCCGTCGATTCAGTTCTGGGGCCAGAGTGGCGGCGACATCTCGGAGCGCGGCAGCGACAGCGCGCAGACCCACCTGCGCGGCATCGCCGACGCACAGGGCCGCCTGATGGTGCTGGCCACGCACAACACCGACATCTCGGATGCCTGGGAGCGCGAGGGCGAGGATCCGCAGTACTTCTACCGGTTCTCGCCCAACGGCTACGCCGTCGCCATGAACGTCGTGCTCTACGCCATGAGTCACTGACCAACGGGGACCTCGCGACACAGTGCTTGCGGAACCCAGGGACCGAAGTCATCATGGCGTGCGTGCCGGTTCGCGGTACCGCTACCGTAGCCCCCTGACCAAGAGGTGATCCATGAACACGGGGGAGCGCTAGGACGCGCAGGGCCGTTTCGTCCTCAGCGACCACGTCGCCGCCACTGAGGGATGACGACCTTTCGCGAGGCCGCCGAGGCGGCCGGACGTGGTCTCGACGACATGGACAATCCGGGTCCCGCAAGCGAACGCACCGGCCAAGCGGGGGTAAGATCCAGGGCGATGGCCACCCACAAGATCTGCGACAACATCCTCGACACCATCGGCCACACGCCAATGGTGCGCCTGAACCGCATTCCCAAGGGAGTCGTGGCGGCCGAGGTGGTGGCCAAGATCGAAACGGTGAATCCCGGCAACTCGATCAAGGACCGCATGGCCCTGAAGATGATCGAGGACGCCGAGCGCGATGGCCGGCTGAAACCCGGCGGCACGATCATCGAGGGCACGTCTGGCAACACCGGCATGGGCCTGGCCATCGCCGCGGTCGTGAAGGGCTACGCCTGCATCTTCACCACGACCGACAAACAGTCGAAGGAGAAAGTGGACGCGCTGCGCGCGTTCGGCGCCGACGTGATCGTGTGCCCGACCGACGTCGAACCCGAAGATCCGCGCTCGTACTACTCGGTGTCGTCACGGCTCGAGCGCGACACGCCCAACGGCTGGAAGGCCAACCAGTACGACAACCCGTCGAACGCGCGCACCCACTATGAGCAGACCGGCCCCGAGATCTGGGACCAGACCGACGGGCGGATCGATCATCTGCTGGTGGGCGTGGGCACCGGCGGCACCATCTGCGGCGCCGGCGCGTTCCTCAAGGAACAGAAGCCGTCGGTGAAGGTGTGGGGCATCGACACCTACGGGTCGGTCTTCAAGAAGTACAAAG
>JANORI010000871.1:0-7894 GCA_031415235.1 Acidobacteriota bacterium
CGACCAGCGTGACGAACTCGGGAGGGGCATCGCGCCGCAGCGTCTGCAGCGGCGGCACCGCATCGGTGGCCAGGGCCAGGAGAATGGCGGTCGCGGTGTCACCGCGGAAGGGCTGCCGCCCCGTGCACATCTCGAAGATCAGCACTCCCAGTGCCCAGACGTCCGCCCGCTGATCGACATACGCGCCACGCGCCTGCTCCGGTGCCATGTACGACAGCGTGCCAAGCGTTGTCCCGGTCTGCGTGACACCCGAAGCGGTGTCGGCGCTCGCGGTCTCCACCTTGGCCAGGCCGAAGTCCAGAATCTTCACCTGCTCGGAGGACGTCAGGAACACGTTGGCTGGCTTGAGATCCCGATGGGTCACACCGGCCGCGTGCGCCACGGCGAGCCCGTCGGCGATGTGGCCGGCAATGGCTGCGACCTCGGCCATGGAGAGGGCGCCGCGCTCGATGCGCGCCTTCAGTGTTTCGCCTTGGTAATAGGCCATCGCGATGAAGAACTGACCCTCGAAATCCCCGACTTCGTAGACGGTCGCGACATTCGGGTGGTCGAGCGCGCTGGCGGCCTGCGCTTCGCGGAGGAGCCGTCGCTGCGCAACGGTGTCCCCGGCAGACGAAGGCGTGATGAACTTGAGCGCTACCTTGCGGTGGAGGCGATCGTCTTCGGCGAGGTACACGACGCCCATGCCCCCGGCACCGAGCTGTTCGAGGATCTTGTAGTGGGAGACGCCAGCGCCAATGAGAGGGTCCATGGGGCAGTCGGCGGGGATTGTAGCAGTGAAACGTCGGCGACGCTGGGCCCTGGCCGTCAGCGCGCGCGCCACGGCGGGCCAATCAGCAGCTTCGGATCGGCCCCAGGCTTGGGCACGAACTTCTGCGTGCGCCCGTACTGGTTGTCACCGCCGTAGAGATTGCCGGCCGGGTCCACCGAGAAGGTGTGCACTTCGAGGTAGCCGTCGGGCAGCTCCCGCGGCACCATCCACGTGTAGAGGTGGTTGCCCTTGAAGTCGAGCTTCGTGAACCGCAGCGGGCTGAGATCGGTGACCCACAGGCTGTCGTCGTTGACGATGAGGTCGAGCGGAAGCGAGAAGCCGGGGAACGTCTCGACGAACTCGACCTTCGCCGGGTCGGGTGTCGTCTTGAAGACGTTGATGCGGCCGCCCGATCGGTCCAGCGCGAAGATGAGACCGTGTGGGCCCACCGCCACGGCGTGCACACCGCTGAACTGTCCGGGGCCGTCGCCCTTGCCGCCGAACTCCGAGAGGTAGCGCATGTCCCTGTCGAAGATCATCACACGGTGGTTGTCGAGGCCGTCAGCGACGAGGATGCGGCCATCAGGCAGGAAGGCCACGTCCTGCGGCTTGGCGAAGTGCGCGGCGTCGGCGCCGGGCACGTGTTTCTCGCCATACGTCTTCAGCAGTGTCTTGCCGTCGTTCGAGAACACGTAGATGGTGTGGAACGTCTCGTTGATGACCCACACGCGGTGTTCGGGATCGTAGGGGCTGATGCGCAGACGGTGCGGCCCAGGGCCTGACGACCCTTCGCAGAGCGTGTCCCACTGGGTCCATCGCTCTTTCGCGTTGCCGTTGGCGTCGAGCACGTAGAGACAGTTCTTCCAGACCCGGCCGGCCGTGGCCGAGAGCACGTTGACGCCAATCGAGCCGGCGAAGCCCGCGAACTCAGGCGGTACCGGCGTCGGCAAACGGTACTCGCCTCGCTGGGCGACCAGGATGCGGTCCGGCGATTCCGCGAACACGCCCGAGTTGCCGCCAAACGCGAACCCAGGGTCGGCAAACGGCTTGTGCCATCCGCGCACGACGTCGTAGGGGCTGGGCCCCACTGGGCCCGAGATGACGCCCGGCTTCGACTGGGCGAGCAGCGTGGAGGCAACGCTGGCGGATGCCAGCAGGGCCGCCGCGGCGGCAAGGTGTCTCATCGTCATGGTGCCGATGAGTGGAACCCGAAGCGGCCGCGCGAGTCAACTCGCCCGGGCCAGGCCGCTGCTACTGCGGCACCGCCGCCCCGCCACTGGCCGTGACGGGTCCCTTCAGCAGCGCCGCGACGTCGTAGATCACGCCGTCCTTCACGACGCGTCGGGTGCGTCGCAGGTCGGTGATCCTGACGAGCGGATTGCCGTCGACCACCACCAGATCGGCCAGCTTCCCAGCCTCGATGGTGCCCAGGTCGGCGCCCAGTCCGAACGCCTCGGCGGGCACGGCCGTGGCGGTGCGAATGGCCTCGGCCGGCGAGAGTCCGCCGCGCACGTAGTGCTCGAGTTCCGACAGCAGCGCGACGCCGTAGGGGTTGATGGGCGAGTCGGTGCCGGCAATCACACGGCCGCCGCCGCGTACCACCGCGCCGACGAGCCGCTCCTGCGGCGTCACGAGCGCCTCGCGCGACGCGAGGTCCTGCGCACTCAGTGGCTTGGCCAACATCGCTTTCCCAGCCGCGACGACGGAAGCGGGGAAGAGCCGCGCCACGCGCTGGTCGTCGACCCACCACGGGTCGCGCGCCGTCAGCACCTGGAAGCCGCCCTGAATGGTGATTGTGGGCGTGAGCGTCATCCCCGATGCCGTGAGCAGTTGCTCCACGTCCGTGTACGACCGTCTGAGCTCGCTCATCTTTGGCGAGTAGCCGCGCCGGCTCGTGCCCCGCACGTGTTCCACGCCGTCGGCACCGTACGCCACGGCCGGGTAGAGTTCGTGCGACGTGACGGGCATGCCCGCGCGGTGTGCCTCGGCGATGATGCGCTTCTGCAGCAGGTCGGGCAGACGCACGTAGGTCTTGATGAAGTCGTAGCGCATCGTGCGCGCGCGCGCCATCTGGGCGTCGATGAGCCCTCCGCCGTCGAGGGCCACGCCGCCGGGGTAGTAGATGCGCGAGCCGTCGAGCGGTTCGCCCGTGGTGAGAATGCGGGGGCCCGCGCGCCGTCCCGATTCGATCGCTTCGCGTTCTTCCTGCCCCTCAAACGCGTTGGTCGCGGGGTTGCGCACCGTCGTGACGCCAAACGACAGCCAGATGCGTCCCTGCGCTTCGCCGAAGGACTTGACCAGGTGGGTATGACTCTCGATCAGGCCTGGCAGCACCGTGCCGTCCGAGGCATCCACGATCGTGCCGCGGTGCAGGTCGTCGCGGTGCGGCGACACCGACGCGATACGGTTGCCCTCGACGACGATGTCCATGTTGGTCTGCGCCGCCGTGCCGGCGCGTCCGTCAAAGAGTCGGCCCGCGTGAATCGTCGTGGTGGTGGTGGTCGTCGTGGCCGTCCACGTCCACTGGGGCACGATGTCGCGAATGCTGCCGTCCACGAGGTCGGCCAGGCGGAAGCGGTCGGCCGTCTGATAGAGCACGCGGCGCGAGTCGGCAGTCCACGACGGCGAGCTGGCCAGGTCCGTCGAGATACGCCGCGGAGGCCCGGTGGGCGTGCCGTCGCGTCCCACCGCATACGTCGTGAGCTGGCCGTCGACGATCGCGGCCATCTCCTTGCCGTCAGGCGACCACACCGGCCCGAGGTTCTCGCGCATGCCCACCGACTTGTGCGGAATGGGATCCATCCAGCGGTCGGGCGCAAAGGCCGCGCGTCCATCAGGCGTGGCGTCAGGCTCGACGGCCACCTGCAGCACCTGGTTGGTGCCCTCGCGGAAGCGTGTCGAGTACGGGCGCAACGCCGACATCACCACCGAGCGTCCATCGGGCGCCCAGCTGGGGCGTCCGGGCTCGAAGATGCGCCCATGCACCCGACGCTGTTCGCGATTGGCCACCTCCACGACGCGCAGCTGTGAGTCGGAGTCGAGATACGCCAGGCGCGAGCCATCCGGCGACCATGCCGCCGTCGTGCCATCGGTGGTGAGGCGCCTCGCGGCGCCGGTCTTCATGTCGTGCACCCAGAGCCCCACGCCGCCGTCGCGGTCCGACGAGAAGGCGATCGTGGCGCCGTCGGGTGACCACACGGGGTTGGTCTCGACGAACAGGTCGTCGGTGACCCGTCGCGGCACGGCGTCGCCGTCGCGGGTGGCGACGAGCCACAGGTCGCCCAGGGCGGCAAAGGCCACGGTGGTGCCACCTGGAGAGATAGCCGGATGCATCAGTCCTCGCACCGGCTGCGGTCCTTGCAGGGGGAACGCGCGCCTGCTGGGCGTGAAGGCCTCGCGCGTGAACGCGACGTTGGCGGCAAACGGTACCGGGCGTGCGACGCCGCCGGTGACCGGACGCCGCTTCACCACGCCGTCTGCCGTGTACAGCAGTTCGCTGGCCGACAGCCACGAGGCGCGGAAGGGGAACACGTCTTCGTTCGCCTCCGCGACGTTGCGCCCGCCGACCATCAGCCGTGTGGTCGAGCCCTCCACCGCCACATAGGCGACGGTCTTGCCGTCGGGCGCCCACGACGGCGTGAAGAGCACGGCCGAATCGGCCGCGAGCTGCCGCTCGACACCCGTGTCCACGTGCCGCGCGTAGATGCCGCGCGCATCGCGGTCCGACACGAACGCGATCTCGTTGCCACTGGGCGACCAGGCCGGCATCGAGTCGTTGGCGCCACTCGACGTGAAGCGGCGCACCTCGGAGGTGGCGATGGTGAGCAGCCACACGTCGTAGTTGCCGCTGCGGTCGGATGCGAACGCGAGGCGCGTGCCGCCTGGTGACCAGTGGGGTTCGCGGTCGTCGAACGGGCCCGACGTGACCTGGCGCAGGTCGCTGCCGTCGGCCTTCATGGTCCAGATGTTCCACGTGTCGCGGTGGTAGGCCTGGAAGGCCAGGCGCGTGCCGTCTGGCGACCACGCCGGGGCGTGGGCGTCGTAGCCGTCGGCGAGGATGCGCGTGGCGGGGCCGCCGTCGATGCCCACCGTCCAGATCACGCCGAGCAGGTCGAGCGCGATCGTCTTGCCGTCGGGCGAGAGCGCGCCGGACATCGACGTGCCTTCGGTCAGCGTGAGCCGTACGTCACGCGACGACTGCGCGCCGCTCCAGGTGCCGCAGACCGCGACCAGCCCAGCCATTACCGCCCATCGTGCCCGCATCCCCGCCTCCCGGTTCAGTGCTCGCACGCAGGCGAGCGTCGTGATTATAGGAGGATGGCGTGTTTGCGACGGCCCAGCTGAGCGATGCCGTCCAGACTGTAGACCGCGTGCGGCGCTGGTGGGTTCCGGTCGCCCACCTCGTTGACAAAGCCGCGGCCGCAGACGCGCTGCCACTGAGGGCGACACGATCTTCAAGGCCACCCCGAGCGTAGCCGTGTCAAAAACCCCACGAGCAGCGACAAAACCGTGACGCGCCGCCGACGCAACCCGTGGCGCCTACGCGTTTCGTGGTCTGAATTTCCATTTGGTCATTGGCGCGAAATTCGCGAGGCCTGCCGGCATACGTATCAGGAGGCGACCGATGGCTCAAGTGCAGACAGGATCCGGCAGCGTCGAGATGGTGCTGCTCGCGGTTCGGCGCGAGTTCGACGAGATGCCCGGACTGGCGCTGACGGCCGACCAGGCTCGCCGGCTGTGGGCCCTCGAGCCGCGGATCTGCGACGTGGCACTTGGCCGGTTGGTCGAGTCCGGCTACCTCTGCCAGACCGGCGCTGGTCAATACGTGAAGCCCTCAGCGGCCTGACGTCGGCGCGTCGGCGCCACCAGGGGCTGCAGAGACGTTCCAGATCAGGCGGGCGTAGTCGGCCACGGTGCGATCGCTCGAGAACGTCCCCATCGCCGCCACGTTCAAGACGGCCCGGCGCGCCCATTCGTGCGCGTCGCGGTAGAGCGCGTCCACCCGCTCCTGACACTCGACATAGGCTGCGAAATCGGCCAGCAGCAGGAATTGATCACCCTCCACGGTGAGTCGGTCGAACACCGGCCGGAAACGCCCCGGCTCGTCGGGCGAGAAGTAGCCGCTCGCGATCATGTCGAGGGCGCGGCGCAGTTCCTCGTCGGCGTGGTAGAACGCCCACGGATGGTGGCCCGCGGCCCGGTGTTCGGCCACCTGCGCGGCGGTCATGCCGAAGATGAAGATGTTCTCGTCGCCCACTTCCTGGCGCATCTCCATGGTGGCGCCGTCCAGCGTGCCGATCGTGAGCGCGCCGTTCACCGCGAGCTTCATGTTGCCGGTGCCCGAGGCCTCGGTGCCCGCCGTTGAAATCTGCTCCGACAGATCGCAGGCCGGGATGATCCACTCGGCGTTCGACACGTTGTAGTTCGGGATGAAGACGACCTTCAGCCGATCGCCAATGGCCGGGTCGTGGTTCACCACCTCGGCCACGCCGTGGATGAGGCGAATGACCAGCTTGGCAAACGCGTAGCCGGGCGCCGCCTTCCCGCTGAAGATCACCGTGCGCGGCACCATCCCTTTGGTGCGGCCCTCGCGAATGCGGTTGTAGCGCGTGACGACGTGCAGCACGTTCAGCAACTGCCGCTTGTACTCGTGCATCCGCTTCACCTGCACGTCGAACATCGAGTCGATGTGCACATCGACGCCGACCCGGTCACGGATCAGCCGCGCCAGGCGCGCTTTGTTCGCGCGCTTCACGGCCATGACGCGCTCCCGGAATGCGGGCTGTTCCGCCAGCGGCGCCAGCCGGCCCAGTTGACAGAGATCCGTGATCCAGTCCTGACCGATGTGCGTAGTGATGAGCGACGACAGGCCCGGATTGGCGTGGTGCAGCCAGCGCCGCGGCGTGATGCCGTTGGTGACGTTCACGAACGCCTCGGGACGGAGCGCCTCGAAGTCCGCGAACACGCTGGTCCGCATCAAGGTGGTGTGCAGCTGCGACACGCCGTTCACGTGGTGGCTGCCGATGATGGCGAGGTGGGCCATGCGGATGCGGCGACCGCCCTGCTCGTCGACGATCGAGAGACGTTGCTGCCGATCGACCTCGCCGGGATGCCGGTGGCGTACGTCCTCGAGGAACCGGTGGTTGATCTCGTAGACGATCTCGAGGTGGCGCGGCAGGATGCGCTCGAAGAGCGCCACCGGCCAGGTCTCGAGCGCCTCGGGCATCAGCGTGTGGTTCGTGTACGCGAAGGTCCGCCGGGTGATGTCCCAGGCCCGGTCCCAGTCCAGGTCGTGCACATCGACGAGCAGCCGCATCAGCTCCGGAATGCCGATGGCGGGATGCGTGTCGTTCAACTGAATGGCCACGTAGTCCGGCAACAGGTCGAGCCGGTCGTGCGACGTCAGGAACCGCTGGACGATGTCCTGGAGCGAGGCGGAGACGAAGAAGTACTGCTGCTTCAGCCGCAGCTCGCGTCCGACCTGCGTGGAGTCGTCGGGATACAGCACCTTCGACAGGTTCTCGGATTCGGTCTTCTGTTCGACCGCCTTGAAGTAGTTGCCCTCGTTGAAGTGCTGGAGATTGAAGTCGCGCGTGGCCTTGGCGGACCAGAGCCGCAGGTTGTTCACCGCGCTGGCGCCGTGGCCGGGCACGGGCGTGTCGCACGCCATGGCGAACACCGAATCGGCGTCGACCCAGTGCGACCGAAGACGCCCGAGGTGGTCGGTGACGTGCACGGTGCGGCCGCCGAAGCCCACTGGGAAGAGCACCTCCGGCCGCGGGATCTCCCACGGGTTGCCGTAGCGCAGCCAGGTGTCCGGATGTTCAACCTGGCCGCCGTGCTCGATGGCCTGATAGAAGAGGCCGTACTCGTAGCGGATGCCGTAGCCGAAGCCGGGCAACGACAGCGTGGCCATCGAATCGAGGATGCAGGCCGCCAGCCGGCCGAGTCCGCCATTGCCCAGCGCGGCGTCCTGTTCGACGGTCCGGATGTCGTCGAACTCGACGGCCAGATCGGCCAGCGCCGCTCGGAACTCCGCATCGACGCCCAGGTTCAGCAGGCTGTTCGACAGGAGCCGTCCGGTGAGGAACTCCATCGACAGGTAGTAGACCCGTTTGGTGGAGCCCTGCTGAGCGGTACGCA
>JANORI010000872.1:0-1706 GCA_031415235.1 Acidobacteriota bacterium
AGGGCCGGCGCTTCCGCTCCATCGACGATCTGATTCGCACAACCGGCCTGCGCCGCGACGAGGTCACCGTGCTGGCCGAGATCGGCGCGCTCAACTCGCTCGGGCACGATCGCCGCAGCGCGCTGTGGCAGGTGGAGCGGGCAGTGCGGCCCGCTGGCGCGCTCTTCGCCGACCAGGAATCTGACGAAGAGCACCTGCGGGCGGAGCAGGGACCCCCTCGACCAGGCTCGGGGCAGGCGGGGACTAGGGACCAGGGAGTAGAGCAGGGATCAGGCGAGAGAGCGGGAACCAGGGATTTGGAACTGGGGACTGGGGCGGGCCAAGAACATCGCGACGATGAACATGCTGGAGTGCAGCGTGACGGTGTCTCTTCCCTCGTCCCTGGTCCCCAGTCCCTAGTCCCTGGCCCTGCGAGCCCGCTCCTCGCAATGTCCGCGGGCGAGCGGTTAGTCGCCGACTACGCGGGCACGGGCCTCACGGTGGGGCCGCATCCCATGCGCTTCCGGCGGCACGAGCTGTCGATGAAGGGCGTGCTGCGGGCTATCGATCTGCCGCTCGTGAAGAGCGGGCGGCGCGTGCGCACGGCTGGCATGGTCATCACGCGGCAGCGGCCGGGCACGGCGAAGGGGTTCGTGTTCCTCACGCTCGAAGACGAAACCGGCATCTCGAACATCATCATCCGGCCCGATGTGTACGCACGCGACAAGGCCATCGTGGTCGAGTCGCCGTTCCTGCTGGTGGAGGGCTGGTTGCAGGTGCAGGACGGCGTCACCGCCATCAAGGCCGAACGCATGGAACGGTTGGAAGGACTACTGGCGACGATGGCCGTGGAGTCGCACGACTTCCACTAGCTGGTGTGCCGACGTCGCAGAAACCGCCGCCTCGTTCGCCAGGTGGCGGCGCGAATACTGCGTGCAGGTCGCCGCATCTGTACGCGACCGCAGCCATTCCGGACGTTGCGTCGCTGGCACGCCTCTCGCACCGCTCTCGAGTAGAATGGCAGGTGAGCGATGGCGATGGCCGCGGAAGTCACCCGACGACGTTTCACCGCGGACGAGTACCAGCAGATGCTGCGTGTGGGCATCTTGCGGGAGCGGGATCCTTTCGAACTCATCGACGGGGAAGTGGTCGGGAAGATGACCATCGGCCCTCGCCACTCCGCGGTCGTCGACCGTCTCACGCAGCACTTCGTCTTGTGCGCCGGCGAACAGGCCATCGTAAGAGCCCAGGGCGCGGTTCGGCTCGACACCTTCAACGAGCCTGAGCCGGACGTGACGCTGCTTCGCCGACGTCCCGACTTCTACGCAACGGCGCACCCCGGACCCTCCGACCTCCTCCTCGTCGTGGAGGTCGCCCAGTCGTCCATCGCGTACGACCGGGTCACCAAGGCCGAGCTGTACGCGCGTCTTGGGGTCATTGAGTACTGGCTTGTCGACCTGAATGCCGACGTCGTCACGCGGTACACAGATCCCGCGGATGGATGTTATGGCCGCGTCGTCGTTGTGCCGCCTGGTGAGCCGTTCGCGCCCATTCTGCTACCCGCCTGCGTCGTCACGACGCGCGACATCCTCGGCTGACGCCCAGTGGAGCTACCCGTGCGACATTGCCAGCGCGTGGGCGGCGCCGAGGCCTGGCTCGGCCGCGACCGCCGCCTCCGTGTCGAAGACCGCGGCTACTGCGCCGCCTTGGCCTCGTCCTGCTGGTCC
>JANORI010000873.1:0-5069 GCA_031415235.1 Acidobacteriota bacterium
TCGCCCACGCCCACCGCGCGCTTTTGGACCGTGGCCGTGACCGGTGGTCCGGAGACGCCGCTGGCGCTGCCGCGCGGCTATCAGGGCAAGCTCTCGGCCGATGGCCGGCGCATCGCCTACCGGATGAACAGTTCCTGGGACGAAGAGCGCCGCAACTACCGTGGCGGCCAGAACCGGCCGATCTGGATCGTGGATCTGACGAGCCATGCGCTCGTGTCGCCGCCCTGGAACGGGTCGAAGGACATCGACCCGGTGTGGCTGGGCGACACCGTCTATTTCCTCTCCGACCGCGATGGCGTGTCGAACGTGTGGGCGTTCGCGCCAGGCCCGAAGCAACTCACGCAGGTGACCCGCTTCACCGACTTCGACGTCAAGTCGCTCGGTGCCGGCGGTGGCGCGCTCGTGTTCGAACAGGCCGGCTACGTGCATGAACTCGACGTCAAGACCGGCAAGGCGGCGCCGGTGCCCATCCGCGCGGTGGGGGACTTCCCCTGGATGATGACGCATTGGGAAGACGTCACCAGTCGCATCACCAACCTGGGCCTGTCGCCTACGGGCAAGCGGGCGGTGGTGGAGGCGCGCGGCGAGATCTTCACGCTGCCATCGGACCAGGGCGACGTGCGCAACCTCACCACGTCGAGCGCCTCGGCCGAACGCGAGCCGGCGTGGTCGCCCGACGGCAAGTACGTGTCGTACTTCAGCGACGCGTCCGGAGAATATCGGCTGATCGTCGAGGCACAGGACGGCCTGACACCGCCGCGTGAGATTGCGCTCGACAAGCCCACGCGCTACTACGCGCCGGCCTGGTCGCCCGACAGCAGCAAACTGCTCTACAGCGACACCAACCTGAACGTCTGGGTACTCGACGTGGCCAGCGGCACGGCGAAGATTGTGGGCAGCGACCCGTGGATGGTGCCGCAACGCACGCTTGCGCCGTCGTGGAGCCCCGACAGCCGGTGGGTCGCCTATGCGACGCGCTTGAACACGCTCGCGCGCGCCATCGTGATTGCCAACGTCGCCACGGGCGAGAAGCACCAGGTGACCGACGGCCTGGCCGATGCGACGTACCCGGTGTGGGACGCCAGCGGCAAGTACCTGTGGTTCCTGGCGTCCACCGACCTCGGCCTGCGCTCGCAGTGGCTCGATATGACCTCCTACGAGCGCCTGCAGACCTTCGGCCTCTACGTGGCGGTGCTGCGCAAGGGCGAGCCCAGTCCCGTGCTCCCTCGCAGCGACGAGGATGCCGGCGTGGGCGCGAAGATCGAGCCGACGCCGCTCGGTGCGTCGAGCGCGCTGCAGACCATCGACTTCGACGCCTTCCAACCGCGCGTCGTGGCCGTGCCGGGCGTGCCCGAGCGGCAGTATGCGCGGCTCGCGCCCGGTGTAGCGGGCACCGTGTTCATGCTCGAGGCACCGCCGGTGGCCGAACGCGGCGGCGCCGCGCCAGTGGCCGGCAGCACCATTCGCCGCTATCGTCTCAGCGAACGCGCGGCCGCGACGTTTGCCGCCAATGTCGCCGACTACGCGGTCAGCGGCGACGGCAAGAAGCTGCTCTATCGCACGCCCGCGCGGGCGGCCAGTGACGCCGTCGCGGCGCCGGCGGCAGAGGCCGCAGCGCTCTTCCTCGTGGATGCCGACGGGCGCGTGCCCGACAACGGCGCCGGGCGCCTGGCGGTGTCGCTCCGCATGGAGCTCGACCCCAAAGCCGAGTTCCGTCAGATCTTCAACGAGGGCTGGCGCTATCAGCGCGACTACCTCTATGTGCCCAACCAGCAGGGTGCCAACTGGCCGGCGATGAAGACGATGTACGGCGCGCTGCTGCCGCACGTGCGGCACCGCGCCGACCTCAACTACCTGCTCGACATGATGGGCGCCGAGATCGCCATCGGCCACTCCTACGTGCGCGGCGGCGACTTGCCAGACGTGCCGGCCACACCCGGCGGGTTGCTGGGCGCAGACCTCGCGATCGAGAACGGCCGGCACCGCCTCACGCGCATCTACGACGGCGAGAGCTGGAACCCGGATCTGCGCGCGCCGCTCGCCACCCCCGGCGTCGACGTTGCCGTGGGCGACTACCTCGTGAGCATCAACGGCGTGGAACTCACGGCCGGCGACAACCTGCACCGCATGCTCGATGGCACGGCCAACCGGCAGACCGTGCTCGGCGTGAACGCGCAACCGGCGCTGGCCGGCGCGCGGCAGGTCACGGTCGTGCCAGTGGCGAACGATCAGACGCTGCGCACGCGCGCGTGGGTCGAGGGCAATCGTCGCCTGGTCGATCGGCTCTCGGGCGGGCAGCTCGCCTACGTCTACGTGCCCAATACCGGACAGCCCGGCTACGTGAGCTTCAACCGCTACTACTTCGCTCAGCAGGACAAGGCGGGCGCGGTCATCGACGAGCGCTACAACGGCGGCGGGTCGGCGGCCGACTACATCATCGACGTGCTGCAGCGCGACTTCGACGGCTACTTCAACAACGTCGCCGGCACGCGCATGCCGTTCACCAGCCCGGGCGCCGGCATCTGGGGGCCGAAGGTGATGATCATCAACGAGATGGCGGGGTCGGGCGGCGACCTGATGCCCTACATGTTCCGGCGCCGCAAGATCGGGCCGCTGGTGGGCACGCGCACCTGGGGCGGCCTGGTGCACACCGCCGACACGCCGCCGTTCATCGATGGCGGCACCATGATTGCGCCGCGCGGCGGGTTCTTCACGCGCGAAGGTGCGTGGGCGGTCGAGAACGAGGGCGTGGGGCCCGACATCGAGGTGGAGAACTGGCCCAAGGACGTAATCGCCGGCGGCGACCCGCAGCTCGAGCGCGCCGTGCAGGAAGCGCTGCGGCTGCTGAAGGCCGCGCCGCCGAACCGGCGCACGACCGAGCCGGCGCCGCCCACGTGGGGCAGGCGGCCCGGACGCTGAACCTCCGGACCCAACGGTTGGTCCCGGCAGAGCGCGCTGGCCGCCCAACCGTTTCGGTCCGGAATCCGTCCAACGCTTCGGAGCTGCCATGTTGTCCGACCTGCGCCTTGCGTTCCGCACCCTGTCGAAGACCCCGTTCGTCACCGCCGTGGCGGTCATCTCCTTGGCCCTCGGCATCGGCGCCAATACCGCCATCTACTCGCTCTTCGACCGCATGCTGCTGCGCCCGCTGCCCGTGCCCGACACCACCGCGCTGGTGAACCTCGGCACCCCTCGGCCCAAGCCCGGATCGATCTCGTGCGGCATCGCCGGCGACTGCGAAGCGGTCTTCAGCTACCCGATGTTCCGCGACCTCGAGCGCGCACAGATCTCCTTCACCGGGCTCGCGGCGCACGTCATCTTCAGCGCCAACGTGGCCGCGCGCGGCCAGACACTCAGCACGAGCGGCGAAGAGGTATCAGGCAGCTACTTCCCGACGCTCGGCGTGCAGCCCGCGCTGGGCCGCCTGTTCACGCCGGCTGACGACGTCACGCCCGGCGCGCATCCGCTGGTCGTGTTGAGCCACGGGTTCTGGACCGCGAAGTTCGGTCAGGATCCCGCGGTGCTCGATTCGCAGGTCATGGTCAACGGCACCTCGCTCACCGTGATTGGCGTGGCGGCACGCGGCTTCGAGGGCACGACCCTCGGAAACCGGCCCGATCTGTTCGTGCCGATCTCGATGCGCGAGGTGATGAATCCCGGCTGGAAGGGCTTCGAGAACCGGCGCAGCTACTGGGCCTACGTCTTCGGCCGCCTGAAGCCCGGTCTCTCGATCGAGCAGGCGCGCGCCGCCCTCGAGGTGCCCTACCGCGCGATCATCACCGAGGTCGAAGTGCCCCTGCAGACCGGGATGAGCGACCAGACCATGCAGCGGTTCAAGGCCAAGCCGCTCACCATGGAGCCGGGCTGGCGCGGGCAGAGCAGCGTGCACCAGGAGGCGCGTCCGCCGCTCATCCTGCTGCTGGGCGTGGCCGCCCTGGTGCTTCTCACCGCCTGTGCGAACATCGCCAACCTGCTGCTCGCCAAAGGCGCAGGACGCGCCGGTGAGATGGCGGTGCGCTTGTCGATCGGCGCCAGCCGCGGCCAGCTTCTGCGGCAGCTGTTGATCGAGTCGTGCACGCTCGCGCTGCTCGGCGGCGTGGCCGGTCTGGCCGTGGCTCGCGCCACGCTGCTCGGACTCGAGACACTGATGCCGGCGGATGCTGCGTCGTCGGTGCCGACCGCCATCGACCCGCCCGTGTTGCTGTTCGCGCTTGGCGTGTCGCTCTTGACGGGGATCGCGTTCGGCCTGTATCCCGCGCTGCACAGCACCCGGCCCGACCTCGTGACCGCCCTCAAGAACCAAGCCGGGCAGCCCGGCGGCGCGCGCGCCGCGTCGCGCTTCCGCACGGTGCTGGCCACCGGCCAGGTCGGGCTGTCGATGGCGCTGCTGGTGGCGGCCGGACTGTTCGTGAAGAGCCTCTACAACGTCACCAGGGTCGACCTTGGTCTGAAAACCGATCAACTCGTCACGTTCCAGGTGTCGCCGGAGCTGAACGGCTACACGCCCACGCAGTCGATCGCGTTCTTCGAGCGGGCCGAGGACGCCTTGGCGGCGCTGCCTGGGGTGGCGTCGGTCAGTGCCTCGAGCGTAGCGCTCATCTCGGGCAGCAACTGGAGCAGCAGCATGCGCGTGCAAGGCTTCGAGGCGGGCCCCGACACCAACACCAGCGCGTCGTTCAGCGCGATCGGGCCTCAGTTCTTCACTACGCTCGGAGTGCCGCTCATCTCCGGCCGGGAATTCACGCGGGCCGATGCCATGGATACGGCCAAGGTGGCGGTCGTCAATCAGGCCTTCGTGCGGAAGTTCAACCTGGCCGACCACGCGATTGGCACGCACGTGTCCTCGGGCAGTCTTACCGAGCCGCTGGATGTCGAGATCGTCGGGGTCGTCGGCGACGCGAAGTACAGCGAGGTGAAAGACGTCGTGCCACCACAGTTCTTCCAGCCCTACCGGCAGAACGACCGCTCGGGCTCGATCAACTTCTACCTGCGCACCACGGGCGAGGCGACGGCGGTGCTGGCGGCCGCGCAGGCGGCCCTGCGCCAGCTCGATCCGAATCTGCCGGTCG
>JANORI010000874.1:0-4822 GCA_031415235.1 Acidobacteriota bacterium
CGCCAGCATCCCTGGCGGCGGACCCGGCACCTTGGTGAGGTTCGGACCGAGCAGCCGGCTCCGCGGCGTCATGCTGGCGGCAGCGATGACCGCGTGATTGGCGACCACGGCTCCGACAGCGAGCGGCCACGCGTGCGGCGACGCGGCCAGCGTGACCAACGCAGCCGAATGCACCCCGGCGCTGGCGAGGATCAGCGGCGAGTGCTGCCAGAAGCCCGGCTCAGCGGGAGCGGTGCGCGTCACGGATCTCCGCCAGCCACTCCGGATCGACCTTGCCACGGGTCGAATAGACAATCCGTTCCACGATCAGGATGCTGCGCGGCACTTTATGGTCCGCCAGCCTGGTGCGGCACCACGCGCTGACCGCCTCGTACGACACACGTCCGGCCGGGGCGGCCACGACCGCGCAGACGAACTCCTGACCTCCCGCCGACCCGACCCCGGTGACCACGACGTCGTCCACCCCGGGGAGTTCGCGCACCACCTGCTCCACTTCCACTGGGTCGACCTTCAAGCCGCGCACGTTGATGGCCGCGTTGGCCCGGCCGAGCAGCACGAGTTCGCCGTCGCGCAGCGCGCCCAGATCGGCAGATTCGAAGCGCCCCGCCATCAGCCGCGCATCGGGCGTCGGCAGATAGCCGTCGCTCACGGCTGGTGACTGCACGATGACGAGCCCATTGGTACCGGGCTCGCCGGCGAGCGGAGCAAACGAGAGACGCACGTCGCGCACCGGGGTGCCGACAGTGCCGCGTTCGGCGGCGTCGCCCGTGCGGTCGTAGCAGATGCCGCCACATTCGCTCGAGCCATAGAACGTGTGAATCGGCTGCCCATAGGTGCGGCGGAACTGGCTGGCCACCGCGGGCGGCAACGTGGCGCCGGCCGACACGACCAGCCGCACGGTGGCGGCCCAGGGCGGCGGCTCGTTCATCGCCAGCAGCGCCCGCACGTAGGCCGGCACCGTCGGCACGATGGTCGCGCCGCAGCGCACCGCCGCCTCGAGCGGATCGAACGGCGTCGTGCCCTGGGGCACGATCACCGTCAGTCCGCGCACCAGCGCCGAAAGCGCCAGCGTGGTGAAGCCGTACGAGTGCGAGAACGGCACGGCCGCGAGCAGGCGATCGCCGGCACGAAATTCCATGGTGTCGGCCAGCGCGGATTCGTCGGCCAGCGCGGAGGCCGATCGGGTCGCGACGCCGCGCGGTGTGCCGCTGGAGCCCGACGTCAACTTGACGACCGCGATCTCCGGCAGATAGGCCGGCGCGATCTCGGCCTCGTGGCGCGCGATCGCGAAGTGGTCCGCCGAGGCGGGCCAGCCGTCCTGGCACTCGAGCATGGCCACGGCCCCCAGCCGTGCCGCGGTACGGCGTCGTGCTTCCCGTGGCGCATGCGCGTCGAGGAGCAGCACCGCATGGCCGGCCAGGCGCACAGCCAGGAAGCCCGCGAGGAATGCGGGACCGTTGGCCGCAGCCAGCGCCACGAGCCGGCCGGAATCCGGCACCATCGCCGCCACCCGCGCGGACACACCGGCGGCGAGCGTGGCGAGGTCCGCGAAGGTGCACAGCGCGGCCGGTGACACGACGATCGCATCAGCGGGCCGGTTCCTGACGCTTCGCACAAATGCATCGACGATCGCGTCGTCACGGACCGACAGCGGGCGCGGGCTCGAAATAGCGGCCAAGAGCGGTATACTAACTCGCGCTTCGGCGGTGGACCAGTGACCCCACAACCTTGGGATTTTGACGTCGCGGTCATCGGGGCGGGGCCGGCAGGCTCCTCTGCCGCGACCACGCTGGCCCGTCGCGGCCATCGCGTGCTCGCGCTCGATCGCGAGCAGTTTCCGCGCTTTCATATCGGCGAGTCGCAACTGCCCTGCCTCAACGACGTGCTCGACCGGCTCGGGGTCGCGCCCGCGATTGCGGCCGGCGGTTTCGTCCCGAAGTGGGGAGCCAGCTTCACCACAGCCGATGGCAGTGTGGAACGGTATGCCGACTTCTCCCGGGCCGCCGAGGTGTCGCAGCCGCGGACGTATCAGGTGCATCGCGAGACGTTCGACCATCTCCTGCTGCAACACGCGGTCGCCTCGGGCGCCACCGTGAAACAGGGTTGCCGCGCCGACGACGTGGCCTTCGCGGCCGACGCCGTCACGCTGACGTATTCCGAGGCCGGGCACGCGACGACCGTGCGCGTGGGCGGCATCATCGACGCCTCCGGGCGCTTCGGGTTCCTGGGCCGCCGGTTCGGCACGCGCGTGCACGACCCGCTGCTGCAGAACATCGCCGTGCATCGCCAGTACACCGGGGTGCCGCGCGCCACCGGACGGCGCGCCGGCGATATTCGCATGGTGACCCGGCCAGACCGGGGCTGGTTCTGGTTCATCCCGATCAGCGACACGGTGATGAGCGTGGGCGCCGTCATCCCCAAGACGGTCTACAACTCCATGTCTCGCGGCACTCCCGACGAGAGCCTCGACGCCTTCATCCGCGAGACGCCGGCGGCGGCCGATCTGCTGGCCAACGCCGACGCCGTCAGCCCCGGCCGCTTCGAAGCCGACTACTCCTATCTGCACAGCCAGCACGCCGGTGACCGCTTCCTGATCGTGGGCGATGCGGGCGCCTTCCTCGATCCGATCTTCTCGACCGGCGTGTTGCTGGCGATGCACACCGGCATCGAGGCCGCGGAAGAGATGAGCGACGGCCTCCGCGCCGGCGACCTGCAGCGCTCGCGCTTCGCCACCTACGAGTCGCGACTGATCAAGCGCTACAAGTACTTCCGCCGGTTTGCTGCGGGCTTCTACGACCCCGCGTTCCGTGACTTGTTCTTCAGCCCGTCGGCCCGCTTCGGCATGTACGAGGCGGTGCTGTCGGTGATTGCCGGGAACTGGCGCCCGAGCCTGGCCGTGCGGCTGCGGCTCGCCTGCTTTTTCCTCCTGGTGCGCCTCCAGCGGTTGCTGCCCATCGCGCCCCGACTCGTGGCCGTGTCCATCCCGCGTCCGGACTCACCGGCCGCATCCACCTTCCCTTCGCAATCGTGAGTGCGATGCCATCGAGGGCCAATTGACATGGTGAACGAGGTGGAACTCCGCCAGGAACTGAAGGCGTTGATCGTGCGGACGCTGCGCTTCGAAGGCCTGACCGCCGACCGCCTGGCAGACGATACGCCGCTCTTCGACGAGGGCCTGGGCCTCGACTCGGTCGACGTCCTGGAACTGGTCGTGGCGCTCGAGAAGGCCTATGGGATCACGATCCGCAGTCACGAGGTCGACAAGTCCGTATTCACGTCGGTCGACAGCCTGGGAACATTCGTGGCCCGCACTCTGGTGGCGGCGAGCACGGGGTCGGCCGTGAATGCTCAGTAGTCCAGGCCGGCAGCAGCGCCGGGTCGTGGTCACGGGTATCGGCGCCGTCACACCCGCCGGCTGGGGGGTCGAGCCCTTCACTCAGGCCATCCTGTCGGGCCGTACGACCATCGGCGGTTTCACGCGCTTCGATCACGCGGCCCAGCGCACCCACATCGCTGGCCAGGTGCCCCCCGAGCCACTCGCCTTGCGACGTGTGCGTGGCTGGCACCGGCTGTCGAACTCGGACCGCTTCGCCGTGGGCTCCGCGCTCGAAGCCGCACAGCAGGCGGGCCTGGCGTTTCCGCTGGCCGACGGCGATGCGGCGGTCTTCTTTGCCAGCAGCACCGGCGGCCTGTTCGAAACCGAGCAGTATGTGCACACGATGATCGATCCGCCCGGCGCCACGGCCGCGCGCGGGTTGCTGGCGTCGTATTCGCTGAGTTCGCCAGCCGAGGCCATCGCCCGTCGCTTCGGCGTCACTGGCGCCGTCGAGACAGTGTCGTCGGCGTGTGCCGCCAGCGCGCTGGCGATCGAACAGGCCATGCGGGCCATTCGGCGCGGCGAAGTCCAAGTGGCGTTCACGGGCGGCTCCGACTGCCTCTGTGTCACGACCTACGCGGGTTTCAATTCGCTGCGCGCCGTCGATGAGCAGCCCTGCCGGCCGTTCCGGGCCGACCGCGCGGGCCTGTCGCTCGGCGAAGGCGCGGCCGTGCTCGTGCTGGAGGCGCTCGACCATGCGGTGGCGCGCGGCGCCACGCCGCTCGCCGAACTCATGGGCGCCGGCTCGTCGTGCGATGCCAGCCACATGACCGCGCCCGATCCCGACGGCTCCTGGGCAGCCGAGGCCATGCGGCGCGCCCTCGCCGACGCCGGCCTCGACGGCTCGGCCATCGACTTCCTGAACGCGCACGGCACCGCCACGCCGCTCAACGACGCCGCTGAAGCTGCCGCCATCGGCCTGGTCTTCGGCGATCGCGCGCACGCGGTGCCTGTCGAAGCCACCAAGGGGGTGGTTGGTCATCTGCTCGGCGCCGCTGGTGCCGTCGAGGCCGTGGCCACCATCGTGAGCCTTCGCGCGGGCACGCTGCACCCCACCCCGGAGGGCGGGGCGATCGATGAGGCGCTTGGGGTCGACGTAGTGCTGGGGCACCCGCGCACGTCCAACGGTCTGCGCACGGCCATGTCTGCGAACCTGGGATTCGGTGGCGCCAATGCCGCCCTCGTGTTCCGCCGGTGGAGCCAGGAGCGCGAGTCGTGACCGGCGTGGGCGAACGCGTCGTGATCACCGGCGTGGGCGTGGTGGCCGGCGCCTGCTGCGGCATCGACGCCCTGGCCGCGGCCCTGCACGCGCCATCGTCACTGGCGGCCGCCGTGGACGCGCGATCGCCGTATCACCGCCCCGGATCGGCCACGCAGGGGGTGCTCTCGGCCGGCGTCGATCTGTCGCCCTGGGTGACGGCCGCCGCCAGCCGCCGCATGGGCCGG
>JANORI010000875.1:0-7836 GCA_031415235.1 Acidobacteriota bacterium
CGCTCATCGAGCACTGCGAAGATCCGTCGCTGAAGGGCGAGGGCGTGGCGCACGAAGGGCCCGTGGCGGCGTCGCTCGGCCTGAAGGGCATCCCTGGTATCGCCGAAGCCATCACGGCGGGCCGCGACATCCTGATTGCCGAGATGGTCGGCGGCCACGTGCACGTGGCCCACATGAGCGCGTGGACGACGCTCGAGGCTGTGCGGCAAGGCAAGAGCCGCGGCGTGAAGGTGACGTGCGAGGTCGCTCCCCACCACTTCACGCTCACCGACGCGCTGCTGGCCGCGCCCGTGCCCTACGACACCGATGCGAAGATGAACCCGCCGCTGCGCGAGGCGCGCGACGTCGCCGCCATGCTGGCCGGTATTGCCGACGGCAGCGTGGACGTCATTGCGACCGACCATGCGCCCCACCATGCCGACGAGAAGAACGTGGAGTTCGACCGCGCCCCGTTCGGCATCGTGGGCCTCGAAACCGCCATCCCCATCGCGCTCGATAAGCTCGTGCACGCTGGCGTGATCCGCCTGCCGCGCCTGGTGGAGATGATGTCGGTGAACCCCGCCGCCATTCTGAGGGTGCCTGGCGGCAGCCTGGCGGAAGGTGCGGTGGCCGACATCACCATCCTGGCGCCTGACCAGTCGGTGACCATCGACCGCGCGGCGCTGGTCAGCAAGTCGCACAACACGCCGTACCACGACTGGACCTTCCGAGGGGTGGCCGCGGCCACGATCGTGGGCGGGCGGGTGGTGTACGCCAACCCAGCGTCGGGCATCGCCCTCGCCGCGGAGGCACGCTGATGGACATCCGCCGCGACGACATCCGTACGCGCGCGCTACAAGACTTGCGGCGCTTCGAGGTGGTGATGGAAGGCCACTTCGACTACGGCAACGGCTACCATGGGCGGCTGTATCTCAATCCGCACCAGTTGGTCCGGTATCCCTCCACGATCTGGCGCGTGGCGCAAGACTTGATCGATGTGCTGCCGGCGGGCGTGACCGACACGGTCACGGTCGTGGCTGGTCCCGCCACGGGCGGAGCGTTGCTTGCTCACACCATCGCGGGCCTGCTCGACGGCCGCAGGCCGCTCACGCGCGAACCATATTCGTTCGCGCCGCTGCAGCAGCGTGAACCGGGCGGTGCGCCGGCCCTCTCGGCGTTCTACGCCAGCGTCGTGAAGGGCGCCACGGTATTACTCGTGGACGACGTACGGAACACCGGACAGACCTTCAAACACTGCGCGAATCTCATCACCGCGGCCGGGGGCACGGTGCTGGCCACGGCGCAAATCGTCGATCGCGGCGAGGCGGTGGTGACGTTGGCCGTCCCCAACGTGGCGCTCGTCGAGTATCCCGCGCCCGACAACCACGCCGCGGCCGACTGCCCGATGTGCAAGCAGGGCGTGCCCGTGTCGTCGTTCTAGTGAGCGCCGCAGCGCTTCGTCGCGGTCGCTACTTTCGCTTGGCCGTGAAGGTGCCGCTCAACTGGCCGCCGGCAATGCTGACGGCGCCCTTCATCGCGTCCTTCTCGACAGTGCCCTTGTAGACGTTGTCGATCTTCTGACCCTGCATCTCCGCTTCGAACGAGAACTCGATCGCGGCGCCCTTGAGTGTGCCCTTGAGGGGGGCACTGCCGAACGTCCCGACGTAGGTGCCGGTAATGGCCTCGCCCGCCTGCTTGAACGTGATCGCCGGGTTACCCCCGCCCTGACCGGTCTCGACGCTGAACGTCCAGTCGCCGGTGACATCGACCGCCTGTGCGCCCGTGGACGCACCCAACACCGCGACGAGCGCCGCCGCCACGCCCACCATCACGATCCGACCAGTGATCTCTACCTGCATCAATTCAAGCCTCCAGAGACAGCAGTATCGCCGATCCCGCCGCTGCCGAAAAGGCGGGGCTGCTAGAATGCGCGCCTATGGTACTGAACCGTCTGATGGCGTTGTCGGTCTGCAGTGTGGCGCTTTGCGCCACGGTACTCGGCGCCGTTGAGCCGGACGCCCAGCCCCCAGCCCTGCGCGCCGACGCGCCGGCCGGGGCGAGACCGCCGCCTTGGGTGTACCTGATTGCCACGCCCGCACCGCCGGGCGCCCCGGCGCCGGCGCCAGAGGATCCGTCGCCGAGGCGTCTGGCCGGCAGCACTGTCACACTCACGCCCCCGCAGCTGCGTGACCTCTTCAGTCCGCCCGACTGGCATCCAGGCAACCACCCGGCGCCGCCCGAGGTCGTGGCGCACGGCCGCAAGCCCGACGTGCGCGCGTGCGGCTATTGCCATTACCCCAATGGCCAGGGCCGTCCCGAGAACTCGTCGCTCGCAGGACTGCCGGCGGCCTACGTGATGCAGCAGATGGCCGACATGCGAGCCGGGCTCCGCCGCAGCGCCGACCCGGACATGCGTCCGCCGGCGGCGATGCTGACCATCGCCAAGGCCAGCACGGTGGATGAAGACCGTGCGGCTGGCGATTACTTCGCGTCGTTTGCCTACCAGAAATGGATCCGCGTCGTGGAGACCGCCACCGTGCCGAAGAACCGCGTGGCTGGCGGCACGTTCGTGCCCATCGAGGGAGCGGGCGCCGAGCCGATTGCCGGACGCATCGTGGAGATGCCCGAGGACGTGTCACGCGCGGACTTGCGCGATTCCACCTCGGGCTTCGTGGCTTACGTGCCGATGGGCAGCGTCAAGAAGGGTGAGGCACTCGCGACCACCGGCGGCAACGGTCGCACCGTGGCCTGCGGCACCTGTCACGGCGCCGATCTGAAGGGCCTGGGCCCGGTGCCGCCCTTGGCGGGACGGTCGCCCAGCTACGCCGTGCGCCAGATGTTCGACCTGCAGCACGGCACGCGGCGCGGACCCTGGGCGCCGCTGATGGCTGCGGCGGTGCAGAAGCTCACGCTCGACGACATGGTGGCGATTGCCGCGTATCTGGCGTCGAGAGCGCCCTAGCCAGGACGCGCCGACGCCTGAGGAGACGGGCATTCGGGGTTTCCGGCGCTCTTGGGAGTGGGCGAGCGCATAATGCGCCAAGCCCTCTCTCCCCGCTCGTGGAGGCGCCATGTCAGAGTTCTATCCCACCATCACCAAGCCGCTGCGCGGCGCGCGGGCGTTCAAGGAAGTCAGCGAGACGGCATCGCAGCCGCAGGCCGCCATCCTGCTGATGCTGGCCCGGCAGTTGCGCGGCGACGACGAATCGCTCGTGGCCCGCGCCAAGGCTACGCGCAGCGCCCGCCGCGTCTCGACTGCGAGCCCAGGGGCCGACGACTTCCCGGTGCCGAAGCTGAAAGCGTCCCGGCACGCGCTCGGATCCGCAGAGGTGCAGCGTCGCGTCAAGAAGGCATTCGGCTTCTCACGGGCGCTCGCATGGCCGGACATGGAACGCGCCTGCCGATCGTCGGCCGAGCGCCTCTACGCCGCGCCCACGGTGGATGCGGCGGCCGAGTTGATGGAGATGTGCCTGGCCCATCCACGTGAGCTGGTGCGCATCGCCGCCGCGCACGCCTATTTGCCGCTCACTGACGATCCAGCCCGCTGCGTGCGCATCCTGGCCGCGGGTACGCGAAGCGCCGATCGCCTCGAGGCGGAGCTGGCGGCCACGGCGCTGGCCCGCGTGCAGCCCGAACATCCCGCGCTGCGCCGTCTGAGCCGCAAGGGCGCGCGGCCGACGCGGGTGCGGCGCAAGCCGCAGACGATCATGCTGGTGCACGGCACCTGGGCCAGCGACGCGGAGTGGTACAAGCCGACCGGATCGTTCCACTCGTTCATCAAGCCGCAACGGGCCGACCTCTACAGCCAGGCCGACTTCTTCCGGTGGACGGGCGGCTACAGCGACGGCGCGCGCAATCAAGGCGCGATGGATCTCAAGGCATGGGTAGCCGCCCGCGGCGAGAGCGGCCTCGACCTGATGGGCCACAGCCACGGGGGCAACGTGCTGCTGCAGGCCACCAGATTCGGCATGACGGCCGGAAAGCTCATCCTGCTCAGTTGCCCAGTGCACGTGAACAAGTACTTCCCCGACTTCACGAAGGTGACGAGGCCGGTGGTGTCGGTGCGCGTGAAACTCGACCTCGTCATCCTGGCCGACTTCGGCGCACAGAAGTTCCGGCACCCCGACATCAAGGAGATCGTGCTGCCGATCTGGTTCGATCACGGAGCCACGCACGACGGCGCGAATTGGGTGTCGCACAACATCGCCGCCAGGATTCCTCTGTGAAGCTCGGCGAGTCCGCGGGCCTCTTCGCCGCGGCCGCGGCGTGGCGCCTGGGCAGCCGGGCCGCGGGACGGCGTGTCGTGGCCGGGCTGTCGTCGGCCGACGACGAGAGCCGCCAGATCGCGGGGATGCTGCTCGTGAAGGCCGGCGCGCGGGCCGAGCCGCTGCTGGCCGAAGAACTGCGGCAGCCGCGCAATCTGCCGCATCTGCTGCGCGTGATCGGCGATGCGGCACCGAACGCGTTCACCGCGGAGCTCGAGCGCTACGCCGCCTCGGATGACGAGGCCGTGCGCCAGGCGGCGCGCGACGCGCTACGTGCCGCTGCCGCGGCGGCCGGCCCGCGCTGACCTGTGGATCGCTAGGGCGCGAGCGCGTGCACGAGCGCGGCGACGTCTCGCGCGTCGTTGTAGACGTGCGGCGCCACGCGAATCGCGCTACCGCGCAACGACACGTGCACCTTGTGTTCGCGCAGCCGCTCGCCAATCGCGGTGATGTCGGTGCCCGCCGGGGCGCGCAGCCCGAAGAGGTGGGCGCCGCGATGTTCCGGCGCTTCCACCGTGTAACCCAGCGCTCGCACCCGGTCGAACAGCTCCGCCGTGAGCGACGCGCAGTACGCCTGGATGCGCCCGGGCTGCCACTCGAGCACCTGCTCGAGCGCGGCGATGGCCATGGGCATCAGTGCAAAGTTGCTGCGCTCGCCCACGTCGTAGCGGATGGCGCCGGGTTGATAGTCGTCGCGATAGTTCACGAGGTCCTTGAAGTGCTCGCTGCCGGCGCGGCCGATCCAGGTTTCCTCGAGCGGTTCGCCGCCGTCGAAGCGCGGCCCCAGATAGGCGAAGCCGAGGGAGTACGGCCCCATCAGCCATTTGTAGGTGGCGCAGACCAGCGCGTCGGGCTGAATGGCGGCCACGTCGAAGGGCAGCGCGCCCACCGACTGCGTGCCGTCGATGACCAGGGCGGCGCCGACCTCGCGCGCGCGGGCGCCAATCGCCTCCAGATCGAACTTCGTGCCGTCGGTCCAGTGCACGTGACCCAGCGCCACGACGGCAGTGCGCGCGTCGATCGCTTCGAGCACGCGCGCGTTCCACTCGCGTCCGCGGCCCTCGGTGGCGTCGGGCGGATGCACCGTGCGCAGCGTCACCTGTCGCGTGCCCGCCAGGGTGCGCCACGCATACACGTTGGCGGGGAACTGCTCATGCGTGACCACGATGTTCTGGCCCGGCGCCACGGGCAGATTCCTCGCCGCGATCGCGAGCCCGTACGATGCGGCTGGAATGATGGCGATGCGCGACGGGTCGGGCGCGTTCACCAGGCGGGCAAACAACTCGCGCGCCTGCTGCGCGCCGGTGAAGAAGTCGGACGTGGCCAGACGCGACGGCACGCGCTTGCGCGCTACGCCGGCCACGCCCGCCGCTTCGACCGCGGCGGAGGTCGGCGACATGTAGGCGCAGTTGAGGTAGTGCTCGTCGTCGGGCAGCGAGAAGCGCGATTTCTGGCAGGTGAGCATGCCTGCATTCTAGTGGGCGCCGTGGTAGCGTTCACCCCATCATGACGCGCACGCTCATCAGCTCGGGGTCCACTTTCGAGGCCGAGATCGGCTACAGCCGCGCCGTGGTGCAGGGCGACTGGGTGTTCGTCTCTGGCACGACCGGGTTCGACTACGCCGCGATGACCATTGCCGACGACGTGGTCGCCCAGACCGAGCAGTGTCTCGAGAACATCGCCGCGGCCTTGCAGCAGGCGGGTGCCGCGATGGCCGATGTGGTGCGCGTCACGTACGTGGTGCCCACGGCTGCTGACTTTCCGCGATGCTGGCCGGTGCTGCGTCGCTATTTCGGTGAGGTGCGGCCGGCCGCCATGATGATCTCGGCGGGGTTGGCTGACCCGAGGATGAAGATCGAGATCGAAGTGACGGCCCTGAAGTCGTCCACCGTGAGCGCCGGGGCTCGCCCTTCCGCATGGCTCCCACGATGATGCGCGGGCACGTGTTCGACAAGCTGGGCGCGCAGCGACGCACGCAGGCTGTGCCGTTGGGGAAAGAGCAGCGCCTCATTCCGTGAGGCCAGACACTTTCGGATGATTTCCTTCGCGTGGGGCCGAAATCATCCGTTCGGGTGACGCGTGTGGGCGCGGCCGGCGGGCAGTATCGGCCGTCCCCACCCACCACCCAAGGAGCTGCCATGCGAAAGATCGTCCTCACCTTCGGGCTCATTGCCGGCGCCGTCCTGTCGGCGATGATGCTGCTCACCCTGCCCTTCATGGACCGGATCGGGTTCGACAAGGGCGCCGTCATCGGCTACACCTCGATGGTGCTGGCCTTCCTGACTATCTACTTCGGCGTCAGGTCGTATCGCGACACCGTCGCGGGCGGCAATGTGACGTTTGGCCGGGCCCTTGCCGTCGGCCTCATGATCACGGCCGTGGCGAGCGTGTGCTACGTGGCCACGTGGCAGCTGGTCTATCACCAGTTCTTGCCAGATTTCGTCGACAAGTACGCGGCCTACGCCGTGGAGAAGGCCAGGGCGTCCGGTGCCACCGACGCGCAGCTCGCCGAGACGACCCGCCAGATGGCGGATTTCAAGGAGATGTACGAAAACCCGCTCGTGAACATCGCGTTCACGTTCCTGGAGCCGCTGCCGGTGGGACTCGTGTTCACCCTGGTGACGGCCGGCGTGCTCGGCCGAAAGGCTCGGCCGATTGGGTAGAATCCCCCTGCCTCCCTCAACGCTGGCCTACTGTGGCTGGCCGCGTGAGCCGATGCGATGCAAGTTCCTGTGGAGCCCGCGGAGGTGTCATGGCAGAAGCGAAGACCAGACCCACGGCAGACAGCGTGAAGGCGTACCTCGACGCGATCGAGGACGAAGAACGCCGGAGAGACTGCAAGACGCTGGTGGCGATGATGAAACGCGTGACCGGCTGCGCGCCGACGATGTGGGGCACGAGCATCGTTGGCTTCGGCACCTACCACTACAAGTACGCCAGCGGCCACGAGGGGGATTCCTGCCTGGTGGGCTTCGCGTCGCGCGCGAGCGCCATCAGCGTGTACCTGTATCCCGGCGAGAAGGGTGCGTCTGCGCTGTTCAAGGCACTCGGGCCGCACAAGTTCGGCAAGGCCTGTCTCTACCTCAAGCGCCTGGCCGACATACAGCTGCCGGTGCTCGAACAGCTCGTGACGCTGTCTGTTGCCGAGACCAAGCGGCGTCATCCCTGATGTCGCGCCGGCCGGCCCCGGCCGTATGAGCCACGACGCCATCATCGATCTCTACGAACGGCACGCGCACGCCTTCGATCGCGACCGCGGCCGGTCGCTGCAGGAGCAGGCGTGGCTCGACCGGTTCCTGGCCCTCGCGCCGCCGGGCGGCTCGGTGCTGGACGTGGGCTGCGGCATGGGCGAGCCGATGGCCGCCTACCTGATTGGCCGGGGCTTCGCGGTGACGGGCGTGGACGCATCGCCGTCGATGATCGCGATGTGCCGTGCGCGCTTCCCCACGCACGAGTGGCAGGTGGGCGACATGCGCGCCCTGGCGCTGGGCCGCACGTTCGATGGCGTGCTGGCCTGGGACAGCTTCTTCCACCTGCGGGCCGACGACCAACGCGACATGTTCGCGCGCTTCGCGGCCCATGCGCGACCCGG
>JANORI010000876.1:0-1534 GCA_031415235.1 Acidobacteriota bacterium
GTCGGCGTCAAGGCAGATGAGCCGGTAGCGCGAGTTGAGGAAGATGCGCAGCTTGCCCCGATCGCGCCAGGCGCTCACGCCGCGATGCACGAAGCCGGTGCCGTTGGGCGGCTGGCCGTCTTCGTAGGCCTTGGGATCGAATCGCCACTTTTCCTTCCCGGTGTCGGCGTCGAGCGCCACGACGCGGTTGTAGGAGGTCGAGACGTACAGGACGTTGTCGATCATCAGCGGCGTGTTCTGGAAGTTGCCGGGCCGCGTGCCGAAGGCCTCGAGCGGTCCCTCCTCGGGCTGCCATTCCCACGCCTGCGTCAGTAAGGCCACGTTGCCGCGATCGATGTCGGCCAGCGGCGAGAACTTGGTGCCGCCGGCATCGCCGCCGTAGATCGGCCACTCCTGCATCGCCGGTTGCGTGCCGGCGGGATGCGCCAGGGCCAGCACGACGAGCAACGGCAGCAGCACCTGGCGTGCGCCCATGGCAGACCTCACTCCTTCGACGCAGGCTCGTGGCGGTAGACGCGCCCGCCCTTCATCACGAACGCCACGTTGCGCAGCACTGTGATGTCGGCCAGCGGGTCGCCGGCGACGGCGACGGTGCGCTGGTCGGCGCCCACGATCTTGCCCTCGGCGATCTCGACGGTGGCATTGCGTAGCACGGCGCCCTTGCCGTCGAGCACACGCGCGGCCCGCACGGTGACCGTGGGGCGGGCTTGCGCCGCCACGGTGGGACGAAGGCCGCCGGCCCCTCCGGCGACAAGAGCGAGGACCACGGGCAGGTGACGGGTCATGGCTGCGGTGCTCAGAACGCGATCCGGCCGCCGAGACGCAGCAGCCGGCCCATCACGATGGCCGACGGCCGGCCGAGCGACACGCCCACCGTCTGCACGACGTTGGTGATGGCGTTGTTGTCATGGTCACTTCCGTCCTGGATAGGACATATCCATCCAAACAATACGTTGGTTCCAATCGATCACAGGCGTGCGCGGATGATGAAGGAAAGCGGAATCGCTGTCAATCGACCGTCGTAGGTTCAGCCGCGGGCCTGCGTGCGCGCGGCGCCGAGCGTGTCGGCGATGTGGTCCGCGCTGCGCAGCGTGAGGGCCGAGAACGTGAGCGTGCCGTTGGTGCATCCCGCCGTGGGCAGCGTGGGCGCGCCGACCACGAACAGGTTCTCGACATCGTGCGTGCGGCCGTAGCTGTTGGTCACGCTGGTGCTGGCATCGGTACCCATGCGGCAGCCGCCGGCGGGATGATCCCAATACGTGCCGAAGTTGAGTGGACGCATCTGGCCGTTGTGGTTCCTGGCCAGCCGTTCGAACACACCGCGGATGTGCTCGACGGTGGCCTCGCGCCGGGCCAGCGACGCGGCGTCTGGCTGGTGCACGATCTTCGGCAGCGCGTCGCCGTAGCCGTTCTTCCTGGTGGGATCGAGCGTGAGCTCGCTCGCGCGGTCGGGATGCACGTCGTAGTAGGCGCGCACGCGCGCCGTGCCGCGGGTGGTGCGCGCGCGCCAGTCGGCCATGACGGCGTCGCCGAG
>JANORI010000877.1:0-9413 GCA_031415235.1 Acidobacteriota bacterium
CAGACGCCGCCGCCGGTCACGGCGGTGGCGGCCTTCGCGCACGCGCTCGCTTCGACGATCGTGTGCGTGTACGCCGTGCTCACCGACCCCTTGACGGGGTTGCCGGGCCGCCACGAACTGCAGGGCGTGCTGCGCGCCGACCTGGACCGGGCCCGCCGCCGGCGTCTGCCGTGTTCGCTCCTGCTCGTAAATCCCATTGGCCTCGACGGCGTGAACGTGCTGCATGGCCGGCAGGCTGGCGACGGTGTGGTCCGCGAATTCGTGCAGGCCATGCATGGCCTCCTGCGCCAGTCCGACGTGCTCATGCGCTACGGCGGCGCGATCTTCGCGCTGCCGCTCGGCAACATCGGTCTGGACAGCGCCGAGCTCGTGGCAGAGCGAGTACGCCTTCACGTGTCGGACCACGCGTTCCTGCAGGGGGCCGTGCGTTTGCGCTGTGCCGTGAGCGTGGTGTCGATCGACGCCGGCGAGCTCGAGGGGCTCGAGCCGCTCGACCTGCTGCAGCGCGGCAACGAAGCGCTGGGTCTCGCCCGCCAACGCAACGGCGATGAGGTCGTGACGTGGCGAAGCGAAGCCGGCGTGGCGGCCGGACCTCCCACCGATCGGCTGCTTGGCATCTTCACCGGGCGCACCGACAAGGACTACCGCAACATGGGCCTGCTGTGGGACGTGTTGCAGGCGCTGTCGAGCGCGACCGGTTCGGCCGACCTCGCCGAGAAGGTCGTGGATCGGCTCTTCACCGTGCTGCATCCCACGCGCGTGGCGCTCTTCCTGGGAGATGAGGCCGGCGTGCGCCTGCTCTTTGGCCAACAGCGGCTCGACGACGGCACCAACCCGCGTGTGCTGCAGGCCTCCGACATCTCCGAAAGCGAGCGGGCCATCGTGACCACCGCCGTGGCGACCAGCGCCGTGCGTCAGCAATCGTCGGAGGGAGAGCGTGCGCAATTGATGCTGGCGGTGCCGCTCGTCACCGATGGCCGCACACTTGGCGCGCTGTGCCTCGTGGGCAGCCCGGCGGTGCTCGACCTGGACCGCACCGACGTGCATGTGCTCACGGGCGTGGCCAACCAGTTGGCCGTGGCGCTCGACCGCGAGCACCTGGCGGAGCTGCACCGCGTGCGCGCCGAACACGAGCGCCGGCGCCTGCAGGCCGAACTGCAAGACCTGCGTTCGCAACAGAGCCCGATTGTGTTCCAGTCGGCGGCCATGACCGACGTGCTCGCGCGTGCGCGGCGCGTGGCGTCCACCGACACGACCGTGCTGGTGACGGGCGAGAGCGGCACAGGCAAGGAGATGCTGGCGCAGACGCTGCACCAGTTGAGCGGGCGGCGCGCCAAGCCGTTTGTGATCGTGGATTGCGGCGCCATCCCCGCCACGCTCATCGATTCGGAGCTGTTTGGTCACGAGCGCGGCGCCTTCACCGGCGCGCAGCAGCGTTCCCTCGGGCGGCTGGCGATGGCCGACGGCGGCACCGTCTTTCTCGACGAGATCGGCGAGCTGCCGCTCGACGTGCAGTCGCGGCTGCTCCGGTTCGTGCAAGAGAAGACCATCTCGATGGTCGGGGGCACCCGCTCGCGCAAGGTGGACGTGCGGATTGTGGCCGCGACCAACCGCCGGCTCGAAGACGAGGTGCGCGCGGGGCGCTTCCGCGAAGATCTGTTCTACCGCTTGAACGTCGTGCGCCTGCACATCCCGCCACTGCGCGAGCGTCCCGAGGACGTGCGGTTGCTCGCCGAGCACTTCGCGCGCGCCTCGGCGGCCGAGCAGCGAAAGCCCCTGCTCGGTTTTTCGCCTGAAGCCGAACGTCAACTGCTCGCGCACACGTGGCCCGGCAACATCCGCGAGTTGCAGAACACCATCCTGCAAGCCGTCGTGCTCTCCGAGGGCGATTGCCTCGAGGCGTCGGATCTCCATCTACCGACCACGGCTGGTGAGCCGTTCTTCTCGACGCGCCCGCGAGCGGCGGCCGACCGCGAGCTTGTGACACCCGTGGCGGCCCGGGCCGAGCCCGGGACGCCGTTTGCGTCGTCGTGGTCGACATTGCGCGAGCGGCTCGCCGCCGAGGTGGCCACGGCGTCCGCGGCGCGTCCGCGGCTCAGCCTGCCGCTTGGCCGCTGGCTGGCGCACGAACTCGTGCTCGTGGCCCACGAGCAGTCGGCCGGCGTGGGCGCGCGCGCCGGCGCGCGTATCGGCCTGCCGCAAACGACGTTTGCCCGCCGCCTGCGCCAGGCTGAAACCGATCGCACGTTGACGTCGCGTTCGGCCACCTGGGGCACCGTGCGTGACGCGCTCTTTGCCGCGGTGGTCGCGCCCGACCTGCCGGAGGGATGCCTGGCCGATCGCGTCGACGCGCTGTTGCTCGACGTGGTGCTCGCCGCCGTGCCGGCGCCGCTGGCCTACGCGGCGACCCTGATGGGTCTCTCGACGCCCACGATGAAGCAGCGTCTCGCGTCGCGCGACGCGGTGGCCTGACGCCAGCGTGCGGCTACAGGCCGCCGATGCTGTCGCCCCAGATAAGGGACTCTCCCCAGATCAGGCTGTCGCCCCAGATGAGACTCTGACCGTCGATCGTCACCAGTCCCTCGCCCCACACGATGCAGTCGCCCCAGATGAGTGAGGTGGACGTGACGACGTTCTCTCCCCAGATCAGGCTGTCGCCCCAGATGAGCGATTCCCCCCAGATGAGCGACTCGCCCCAGATGAGGCTGTTGCCCCACACGATGTTCGACTGCCACGCCGGCGCGTTGGCGTAGATCGCGTCGCCGTAGAGCGTCGTCGTGCCCCAGATGATGCGGCGGGTCCAGGGCATCTCGACGCCGCCCAGCGTGGAGCGTTCCGTGACGGCCGTGGCCAGCCACACGCTGCCGACGGGCCTCGCTGGATCGAGCGCCTTCGCCAGGGTCATCGCCCCTGCGGCGTTGATGCCACCGGCGCCCTGGGTGAGGAGGTCGTTCTCGAGGTACGTGGCCGGGTCGACAAGCGCCACCGAGCTGTACTGCAACAGGGCCTTCAGCGCGCTCGGCGGCAGGTCGCGCCCGGCATTCGGGAAGGCCAGGCGATTGGCCTCGAGCGTCAGCGCCACGGCGCCGGTGGCGGTGGCCGCCGCCATGCTCGTGCCGAAGAGCTTGAGGTCGGCGCCGCTGGCCGACGCCGTGGTGGTGCCCGTCGTCGAGAGCGTCGAGCCGCTCGCGCTCGCCCCAAACAGGCCATGCCCCGGCGCGAGAATGTCGGGTTTGGCAAACCCGTCGTACCACGTCGGCCCGCGCGAGCTGAACGTCGACACCGTGTCGCCGCTCGACGATCGCGTCGCAGAGTGCATCGAGCGGTTGGTCCGGACGGTCCCAGCCAGCATCCACCATCGGCGGTCCTCGTGGCCCCGAGTGTCATGCTAGCGGCTGGTGTTCGCGCGGGGTACGAGACCGGCGTCATACGGCGCGTCGCCAGGCGGTCGCGGCCGGCTAGCTGACTTCGATCTGGCCCGTGGCCTTCGCCCGGATGAGCGACCACGACAGGCCCACGCCGAGCAGCACGCCGACGACCACGAGCGCCACCCAGACGACGGCGGGGCCGGTGAGGCTCAGCACGTCGCGGTCCACGAGGAACCAGACAAGTGTCGCAAAGAGGCCGAGGCCGAGCAGCAGGCCCCACTTACCCAGGGCGATGAACGCGGTGCGCAGGCACACAATCCAGCCGGCGCTGAGCGCCAGTACCGCGAGTGCCTTGCCTGGCGTGAACGCCACTGGCGGGGTGGCCACCCAGTGGAAGACCGAGTAGCCGCTCGGATTGAAGGTGGCGAATACCAGCGCGAGCGCCAGCATGATGCGGATGAACGTGCCTTGGAGCGAGATACCCGGTTCGGCCATGGGCGCCGATTCTACCAGGGGTCGCCCGTCTTCGCCTGACCGTGCGTGGGCAGCGCGCAGGCAGGCAGGTACAGGATCACGCAGGTGCCCGCACCAGGTGTGCTCTCGATGCGCAGTCCGCCAGAGTGCGACGCTACGATGCCGTGCACCGACGCGAGTCCGAGACCGGCCGCCAGGTGGGTTGGTTTGGTGGAGTAGAACGGATCGCACACCACCGCCAGCGATTCGGTGGGAATACCCACGCCGGTGTCGCGCACCGACAGCGTCACGTAGCGCCCGGGCGGCACGGAGAGGAGCGGTGTCTGCAGCGGCGCCATCAGGTGTTCGACCGCGACCGTCAGCTCGAGTCGTCCGCCGCCGGGCATGGCCTCCACGGCATTCTCGAGCAGCTGTTCGAGTGCCGCGCCAAGCTGCGCCGCGTCGGCATGCACCGTGAGCGGACCGGGCCCGATCTGCACGCTGGTCGCGATGCCGGCCGGCCGGCTGTGCGTGGCCTGCTGCAGCACGGCCCGAACGATGGGCTCGACATCGACCGGCGCCTGGTAGGTGCGCTGCCGACCGCTGAAGGCGAGGAGCTGCCGCGTGAGTTCCGCGGCGCGCAAGGCGGCCACCTTCACCTTGGCGAAGTACTCGCGGGCCGGCGAGTCCGGCGGCGCAGTGGCTTCGCCAAGCTCTGCGTTGCCGACCACGCGGGCCATGAGGTTGTTGAACTCGTGCGCGACGCCTCCGGCGAGCCGCCCAACGGCGTTCAATCGCTCGGCCTGGCGATGACGTTCGTTGTCGGCTTCTTGCCGTGCGAGTTGCGAGGAATGATGAGCGGAGAGCAACAGACGTGCCGCCAGCAGCATCGAGACGGCCACGAGCGTGGCCGCCAGCGGCAACGCATAGGCCACCGGGCCACGCACGAGCACGAGCAGCAGGCACGCGCCGACCGCGATCGGCACGCCCAGCGGCAGTGGGTTGAAATCGCGCATCCACCCGAGCCTCGAGACGAGTGGCGCCGTCGCGACCGGATCGCTGCGCATGGTCAACGCCGCGGCAAGTGTCGGGAGCACGCCGAAGTAGTAGACGGCGTTGCTCCAGACCGCATCGACGTAGCCGGCGCGCTCGAACTGTGCGAGCACGACGAGCGGCACGTAGGCCGCCTGTCCCGTCACGAACCACCAGAACGCGCGTCGGGACGGCACCACGAGCCCACGGACGACGACCAGATTCACGCCGATGAGCAGGGCGATCTGCGCGACGCCGAAGGCCTGCACCGCGCGGAAGGCACTCGACGTGGCAGTGTTGGCCGCACTCGGAGACGTGACCAGGGTCCATCCCAGCAAGCCGAGTCCCCCGGCGGTGATGAGTTGATCGATCACCAGCGCCGATCGTTCGCCCCGCACGGCCTGACGGCGGGGGTAGATGATCAGCGCCCAACACGCGGCGGCATAGACGGCGAGCGTCCAGAGCGTATCGAACGAATCGGAGATGAGTCTCGGTCCGCCCAGCGCCGGTGGCAGCAGGACGAGGTAGTTGACGGCCGCAGCCATCGAGGCCCACCCCGTGAGCTTCAAGGTCGTGCGAAGGCGCGGCGGCAGGTCGAGTCGCGCGTACGCCCACAGGAATGCCGCTCCCTCGAGGACGAGCCGAATCGCGCTGGCGAGCATATCGACGGCGGGGCCGAAGGGCGTGCCTCCGCCCAGGGCGAACAAGGTCAGGGGATAGACGATGAGCCCCGACGCACCCACCCAGAGCCATGGGGGCGCCCGTCGGAAGAGCGTCGTCAGTGGCTCGAGCGGCACGAGTGTCGTCTCGACCTACCGCGTGATCGTGGCCAGCAGACGGTCGAGCGCGTCGTAGGGCGCAAACTCCGCGTGCTCGTAGATGTTCCAACCGGTGAACACGGCCACGACCTGCTTCTCCGGCACGACGATGAGACGCTGGCCGCCGTAGCCGAGCGCGGCGTAGGCGTAGGTCGAGCCGTCGGCGTGAGGCAGCACCCACCATTTGTAGCCGTACTTGCGCGACCGGGGCCGACCTGGGCGCGTGTCGACGAGCGGCGAGGTGGCTGTCGCGACCCACCCCTCGGGCAGGATCCGCGTGCCGTCCCAGAGGCCGTCGTTCAGATACAGATAACCGATCTTGGCCAGGTCGCGCCGCGTCATGTACAGGCCGCCTTCGGTATCCGACAGACCCGTCGGCGTCCGCTTCCAGTAGGTGTCGGTGATGCCGAGGGGCGCGAAGAGGTGTTTGGCGGCGTACTCGTGGGCGTGCTTGCCGGTCGCGGTCTCGAGCACGTGCGCGAGGAGCTCGGTATTGCCGCTGCTGTAGACGAACGTCGCGCCGGGCGTGTCGGCGAGCGGCTGGTCGAGCACGTACTGAATCCAGTCCTGACTCCGCTCCATGGCCGCGCAGCTGTTCGCGAGGTCGGTGTAGGCGACGGTGCTCTCGTCCCACCGGATGCCGGTCGTCATGGTGAGCACGTGTTTCAGGGTGAGGTCGGCGCGGCGCGGGTCGGCGTCCGGCAGGCGGAATCCCGTGACGTACGGCATCAGCTTCGCCTCGACGCCCGGAATCTCTCCCCGGGCGATGGCGATGCCGACCAGCGTGGACGTGATGCTCTTGGACGCCGACTGCATCGTGTGCAACGCGCCGCGCATGTAGTACGGGTGCCAGTCGGGGTCGTAGTAGTTATACGGCCCGCGCACCGGGTCCCTGCCCACGAAGAGTCTGTCGAAGTCGTGGTCGTAGCTCTTGTCGATGACCACCCGGCCGTGGCGTGTCACGAGCATGCCGGTCACCTGGCCGTGCGCGCCCGCCGCGAATTCCGCGTCGAGGGCGTGCAGGGCCGCCACGTCGAACCCTTCCGCGTCCGGTGTCGACATCGTCCATCCCCTGGTGGGCCACGGCTGGGCAGGAGGCGTTGGTGGCGCGCTCGAGCACCCTGTCAGGAAGGCACCGAGCACTGCTGCCATGATCGCCTTGTGCATGTCGCTACGTCTCCCGCGCCTTTGCAAGACGCCTGCCGCACGTTAGCACGAGGCCTGCCGTTCTGGACGACCGGCGTGGAGGCTCGCGCCAGTCACGGCCGCGTGGCGCGACGCGCACACCGTCGGCGAGGGCATCGCCCGGATAGAGTCCGTCGTGCCTTCGTCAGGCCGCCGAGGACCTCCGCCAGTCGCGCCGTGCGGTGGCCCACCTGCACGAGTGTCCGGTGCGCGCGGCCGTCGCGCGCGACGTAGGCGGCCCAGTCAGTCAGGAGCAGTACTCGTGCCGGCGCAACCGGACGCGGTCCAAAGACCCTGCGTTGGCGGGCCCGGACCCCCATGACGCTCACGCCGGCGCCCGAGTTGCGGTCAGGGCGAGATGCGGTGACGACCCGGGGCCGGCCGGCCGATCACCACCAGCGCCTGGTCCAGATGGCCGACACGCCCAACTGATGGTCGGTCACCGTGCGACCAAAGTCACGAATCGCCGTGTGCGCCGCCCGCGCTGTCTGGTGCCGCTCATGTTCGTGCTTCTGCAGGCGGAGCAGCTTGGCCGAACACTGGTGGTGTCGCGTTGGAGCAGGGGCTCGCGTGTGCGAACCGTGTCATTCAGGGACGTCCGGACACGCCGTCGCGGCCGCCTGTCTCGGTTCTCGGATAGCGTGCGAGGCCGGGCGCGGTCACCATCCGTGAGCGTCGTGATGCTGGAGGCGACTGTTGCGGCCAGACGTGCTGAGGGACGCGGACGACCGCGGTAGCGCTACGGCGTGAGAGCCAGCACCCGCAGTGGGCTGCCGCTGCCCTGCACGATCTTGAGCGGTGCCGCGATCACGATCGCGCCCGTGGCCGGCAGCTGGTCCAGATTGCAGAGGCTGGCCAGGCCGAACTTCCCCGCGCCGTGCATGATGGTGTGATTGGGGAACGGCGGATCGAACGTGCCGGCCTGCCCGGCATCCGTGCCAATCGTCTCCACACCTACGCCGAGCACATCGCGGTCGTGCGCCAGCATCGCCGAGGCGCGCGCGTCGAAGCCTGGGCTGTGCGGGCCATCCGCCGCGACGTTGATGACGGCCTCGGCGCCCGTGCGACGGCTCCAGCCCGTGCGCAGCAGCACCCAGGCACCAGCCGGAATGCGCCCGTGCGTCGACTCCCACGCCTCGATGCGTTCTGGCGTGAGCAGGAAGTCCGGGTTTGCCGTCACGTCGGCCGTGACGTCGATCACGCACGCCGGGCCCACGAACCTTCGCGCCGGAATCGTGTCGCACGCGTTGTCGGGCAGATCTTTCCCGGTCACCCAGTGCACCGGCGCATCGAAATGCGTGCCCGTGTGCTCACCGAAGGTCAGCGTGTTCCAGTACCAGGCCGGCCCCCTGGCGTCGTAGCGTGAAATGGTCTCGATGGTCACGCCGGGTGACGGCGCGAAGATCGGCGGCAGGCCGATGACGGGCGTGCCTGGGCCGAGCGGTTGCGTCAGGTCCACGACCCGCACGCGGCCGGCGGTGAGTTCGTCAACGAGCTGCAGAAGAATCGACGGCATGAGTGAGATACCTCTGGAACTGGAAACGGTTTTCGAGCAGCGACAGCCCGGTGACGTACGCCGACGGCCCGACGGCCTGCACCTTGGCCACGATGGTCGTGAGCGTCCGGGCGGCCAGGGCCTCGTCGACCGCGGCGACGAAGGCGTCGAGCGTCGCCACGGTGCTCGTGCGCGGCACGCCGGCCGCCGCCGCGATGGCCGCCAGGTCGCTGCCCGTCGACGTGGCCGTGGGGAATCCGCCGACCGAAAGCAGACTCTCGTTGTCGAACACGACATGCAGCAGGTTCGGCGGACGGTAGCGCGCGAGCGTCGTCAGCCCGCCGAGGTTCATGAGCAGCGAGCCGTCGCCATCGAACACGATCACCTGGCGCCACGGTTGCGCCAGTGCCACGCCCAGGCCGAGTGACGAGGCCAGTCCCATCGCGTGCTGCAGATAGAAGAAGAGGGCGTGGGCATCTCGGCCGGCGCGCACCTGGCGGGCGTGAAGTCGGCCATGCTCATGCAGAACCACGGCTTCCTGGCTGCAGTCAACGGCATAGTGTCGTGCGCGCAGCTGTACCGAATTCCACTCCTGATGCTCATCAGCCATCGCGGCACGTTCGGCGAACGCGACCCCTGGCAGACCGAGGGCGGCGGCGTCACCGAAGACGTGCTGAAGGCGTTGCGTATCCCGTACCTGCTGCTCGACGACCCGACGCACGTCGCGCGCCGTATCAATCAGGCGCAGACCCTGGCCCACAGCTCGAACAGGCCCGTGGCGGTGCTGCTCTGCCGCGACCTGATGTGGGAGGAGCCGTCGTGACCTCCGGCCCCGGCTTGACCCGGCTCGACGCGCTTGCGGCGATCTATCCGCGGCTTGGCAACGCGGCGGTCGTCACGATCATGGGTGCGGTGGCAGCCGAGCTGCAGTCGATCGGGCATCGCCAGAATTTCTTTTACCTGCAGCACGCCATGGGGCTGGCCTCGTCGGTCGGCCTCGGCATCGCGCTCAGCCGCCCCAAGGTGCCCGTCGTGGTGTTCGATGGCGACGGCTCGGTGCTG
>JANORI010000878.1:0-2473 GCA_031415235.1 Acidobacteriota bacterium
CGGAGACCAGGACGGTTACCAGAAGCGGCACGTCCGACGGAAGGTCGAAAGGTTCGTCAAGCTGGATACGCTCACCATCGTAGTGCGCTCGAAGGCTCACGGTCGGCATTCTGCCAGTCTATCCCCGGGTTCCTGCCGTCACAAGCGTGAGCGTGAACGCCAATCTGCGCCCCGCGCCGCTGGTTGCTGGTCGTCGCGAGGGTATCGCCCGGCAATCGGCCATCGCTCTCAAGTAGTTGCACAGGGGCGATTTGACCGGTCGGCAAGATTTCTGGTCGTTGAGCAGGAGTCACCGCCTGCGCAACACCCCAACGCTCATATAATCCAACAGTTTGCCTCTCAGTCCCGGCACCCGATTAGGCGTTTTCGAGCTGGCCGACTTGCTTGGTCGCGGCGGCATGGGTGAAGTGTATCGGGCCACCGATACGAAGCTGAAGCGTCAGGTCGCCATCAAGGTCCTGCCGCCCTCACTGGTGGCTGATCGCGATCGGCTCGCCCGGTTCCAGCGGGAAGCCGAAGTCCTGGCCGCGCTGAACCATCCCAACATCGCCGCGATCTACGGCCTCGAAGAAAGCAGTGGCATCACCGCGCTCGTGATGGAACTGGTCGAGGGCGACGACCTGTCGCAGCGCATCGCGCGCGGCGCGATTCCGCTGGATGAGGCGCTGCCGATCGCGAAGCAGATTGCCGAGGCCCTCGAAGCCGCGCACGAGCAGGGGATCATCCATCGCGATCTGAAGCCCGCGAACATCAAGGTGCGCGCGGATGGCACGGTGACGGTCTTGGACTTCGGTCTCGCCAAAGCGCTCGACCCCGCCGCCGCGTCGAGCCCGGAGGCGATGAATTCGCCAACCATCACCTCCCCGGCGATGACACAGGCCGGGATGATCCTCGGCACGGCTGCCTACATGGCGCCCGAGCAGGCCAAGGGGAAGGCGGTCGACAGGCGCGCCGACATCTGGGCGTTCGGCGTCGTGCTCTACGAGATGCTGACCGGTCAGCGCCTGTTCAGCGCCGAGACCATTCCCGAGACGCTCGCCCACGTGATGACGCGCGAGATCGATCTGGGCGCACTGCCGGCGACGACGCCGCGGCACATCCGGACGCTGCTCGTGCGATGCCTGGTGAAGGAGCCGAAGCAGCGTTTGCGCGACATCGGTGAGGCGCGCCTGGCGCTGGATGGCGCATTCGAGACGGCCACACCCCAAACGGAGGCCGCCACGCCCGCGTCGCCACGCCGCACCGTCGCCATCACGAGCCTGGCGATCCTCGTCACCGCCGTCGTCGCGACACTCGCCACCTGGGCGCTGACGCGTCCCACCCCCGTGCCGCTGCAGCCGATGCGCTTCGTCCTCGCCCCGACGGCCGCGCAGGCGCTCGCCATCGGCGGCGTCGACCGCGACCTTGTCCTGTCTGCCGATGGCCGGCACCTCGTCTATGTGGCGGGCGGGGGGCAGTTGATGGTGCGGGCGATCGATGCCCTCGACGCGGTGCCGCTCCGCGGCATCACCAACGCGCGCAGCCCGTTCCTGTCGCCCGACGGCCGCTGGGTGGGGTACTTTGCGGGCACCGAACTCCGGAAGGTGGCGATCGTGGGGGGGCCGCCCGTCACGCTGTGCCCCATCGTAGGTCAGCCGCGCGGCGCGAGTTGGGGGCCGGACGACGCGATCGTCTTCGCGACGAGCGATCCCGCTACTGGCCTGTTCCGCGTCGCTGCCGCGGGGGGCACGTCGACCGTGCTCACCACGCCCGATGCCGCGCAAGGCGAAGCGGATCATCTGTTCCCGTCCCTCCTGCCCAACGGGCGGGCCGTGCTGTTCACCGTCACCCCGTCGAGCGGCGGGATCGAGACCGCGCAGGTCGCCGTGCGGGATCTCACGACCGGCCGGACCACGACGCTGGTGCGCGTGGGCAGCCAGGCCGAGTACGTCGCGCCTTCGGCCCTTTCGGCAAGCTCAGGGCAGGCAGGCGCAGGCCAGGCCCTTCGACTGCGCTCAGGGCAAGCCGGCTATCTGGTCTACGCGGTCGCGGGCACGCTGCGCGCCGTGCGCGTCGATCCGGACACCCTCGCCGTGGGGAGCGACCCGGTGCCCGTCGTCGAGGCGGTGAGGATGTGGGGGAGCGGGGCCGCCGACTTCACCGTGTCGCGGACGGGCACGCTTGTGTATGTTCCCGGCGGGGCGGAGGCCGCGGCTCAGCGCTCACTGGTGTGGGTCACGCGCGACGGCCGAGAGCAGCCCCTGACGGCCGCGCCGCCGCGCGCCTACGCCATCCCGCGCCTCTCGCCGGACGGCACGCGGGTGGCGCTCGACATTCGCGACGAGCAAAGCGACATTTGGATCTGGGATCTCGCGCGCCAGACGCGAAGATCACGCGCCGGCTGTCCGGCGTCCACACCGGGTTCTGATCGAGGGCGGGCGCATCGGTCAGCCGGGACAGCGTCTGGCGCGCGAGATCCCAGATCCAAATGTCG
>JANORI010000879.1:0-4414 GCA_031415235.1 Acidobacteriota bacterium
GGGGCGTCTTCCCCCCCAGCCGCCGCAACGGGGCCCCCCCACCCCGGCCCCGGCCGGCGCCACTGTCTCCGCCGCCGACGACGTCGGTTCGATTCAGGCGGGCGGAACGAGCGGCATCTCGTCGACCGCCGCCCCATGGGCGCCTTGGCCGCCGTTCCAGCCGCTGCCTCCTGACCAGCCGGTTGCCACGAAGCCTGTGGTCTCATCCATGCCCTTGCCGCGGCCCGCCGCGGAATGCTCCGGCGATGGGCTGACGGTGACGTGCATGCCCCTTCCCGAGCAGGCGGCGACCGACAAGGTCGACCCCCCGCTTCCAGGCGTGCCCCGGTCCGGGGGAGTCCTGGACGCCCCGTTCATGCCACACGCCAAGGGCGGCACGACCGACATCGTGACCCGGCCCGAGCCGCCGCCTCCAGGCGCACCGCGTCACGGTGGCGTGCCGACAGTGCCGTTCATGCCGTTTCCGGAACGCCCGCGCTAATCCGCCCGTCGCGCACTGGAGCTCAGTCCCTCCGTTGCCAGGGCTCCCGTCTTAGGCTACCGTGGGGTAGAGAGTCTGCCAGTGCCAAAGGGGGGTTGACGTGAGAATCCAATCGATGTCCCGCACGCTGATGGCGGCGACGTTGCTCGTGAGCGCGGTGGGGGTCCTGGCCGCCTCCTGCGGATCGACGCCGCTGCAGCCCGGATCGATCCAGGCAGATACCGCGCAGGCGGCCAAGATGACCCGTATGTCGCCCACGTCCGGTCCCGTCGGGACTCAGGTGACCATCACCGGCACGGGATTCGCCGCGCAGGGCAACACCGTGAAGTTCGGCTCGGGCTATGTGAAGAACCTTGACTCGCCAGACGGCGCGACGCTGCGCTTCACGATCCCGGATGGCCTCGACCTGTGTCCGCCAAACGCGACGCGCCCGTGCCCCGGAGCGTACCCGCGGGTCGCCCCTGGCGACTACGGCGTGGCCGTGCTGGAAGCCGATGACACCGGCAGTGTCACGACGTTCACCGTGACGCGGCCCTAAGCGCCGCGAAGCGCGGCCTGGAAGACCTCGAAGTAGTGGCGGTAGGCGTTGGGCGCCGCGTCCAGCAGCCCTCGCATCACCTCGTCTGGAGCCGTCGTCACCCCGGTGGCGAGCGTCTTCTCGACGTGCCTGGGCTTGGGACCGTGCCAGTGCACGATGGACGCCTGCGGGTTGATCCCGAACGCGGGACGCCAGTTGAGCGTGTGCGGCAGCGGTTCCCAATCACCCGCGGGAATCGCTGAGTTGAGCGCGCCCTGGTCGTATGCCCCGTTGGTCGGGAAGTAGGCGTCGCGCTCGAGCACTGCCTCGATCGACGGAATCCGCGCGAGCATCCCCGCCACATTCATCACCATCACGCCCGAGTTGAAGCCACGCCCCGACACGCTCGGGGCCGGCCGGCGCACGTCGTCCATCTCTGGCGCCGCCGCGAGCAACGACGGACGCACGCCCGCGAGATCGACCGGTCCGGTAAACATGACGTCGCAGTCGGTGAAGAGCACATGCTGCTCGTCCGCAGCGACACCTGGAACCGCCAGACACAGGTAGAACCCCTGTGCCGCCACCGCGTTGTACCCGGTGTTGGCGTTGCGCGCCAGAATGTCGGGTGCCGCGAGCCTGTGGCTGACGGGGGCGGCGGCTCGCTGCACGGCGACCCCACGAGCGCGCAGCCACGCGGTGACGTCGGTCTCCGCCTCGCCGTGATACAGACAGTGCGGCTCCAGTTGCGGCGCGTGCGCCTCTGCCGTCACGACGGCCACGCGGACCATGTCACCGAACCACTTGCTGGCGCCTTGGTTGAACCCGAAGAACCACTTCATGGCCAGCCTACGCCGTTCTTACGCGCGACGCGGCAATCCGATCGCGCAGACGCTCCAGCGGGTAGTACTGCGCCAGGTCTTCAAACGGGCGGTCGGGGAAGAACGCGTGCCACTGGTCCCTCAGGTACTGGTCCCACTTCGTCTCGAACCCGTCGGCGAGCCGGTAGTGGTCGGCGATCCAGGCCTGCACCGCCGAGAACTCTCCGAAGAACTCCTCCACCCGGTTCTGCTTCAACAACTTCCCCACCACACTCTCGTCGTGGCGCCGGTGATAGTTGAGCTTCTGGGGTGTGTACCAAATCTCGCCGCCGGCCAGGGCCTGCACAAAGAAGAGCCAGTCGCCGGCAATCCGCATGGCCTCGAGCTGGCGTCGTGCCGCCGCGTCCAACGCAAACTTCCGGAACATCACGGCACTGGCGCTCAGGATCGTGTTCTTCACGCCGAGGCCATCATTGATCTCCCGCTCGCCCGACACCCGGTACGCGTGCGTCCACTTCGTGGCTGAGAGCGACGCCAGGTACGGATTGCTGGTGTAGTCGCCCACGACGGCACCGTGCTCGTTCCACACGTGCGAGTTGGCATACGCCAGCTTCACGCAGGGGTCGCGCAGCATCGGCAGCAGCGTCTCGATGAAGTCAGGCTCGCACCCGTCGTCCGACTCGGCGATCCACACGACGTCCGCGCGCGCGGCGTCGAGGCCCCGCAGCCACTGCGCGAACGTGGATCCGGAGTTTCGATCGTTCTCGATCACCCGCACGTCGGCGCGGTCGCGATAGTCCGCGATCACCTGCAGGCTGTCGTCGGTGGACGCATCGTCGAGCACGATCACCTCGACGTCGCGGAACGTCTGGTTGAAGATGCTGTCGAGCCGCGCGCGCAGGTAGCGCCCGTGGTTGTAGTTGGGCACAATTACCGACACCGCGGGCTTCCGGCCGGCCACGGTGCGACAGACCGACAGCAGATGCGGCGCCGTGACTTCCGTGGTGAATCGCGCCAGCACCTTCTCGCGCGCCCGGGCGCCCAAGGCGCTCCGGCGCGGCTCGTCGGCGCACAGCGCCGCCACCTGGGCGGCCATCGCGTCCACGTCCTCGAAGGGCACGACGACTCCCGCGTCGGCCCCCACGAAGCCGGGCATGCCCCCGGCCTGGTCGAAACAGATGACGGGCACGCCACACTGTGCGGCCTCCAGCGCCACGAGCGGAAACGGATCCTCGCGCGAGGTGACGAGGAGCAGATCGGCCGCGCGCAGGAACGGCCTGGCGTCGTCGTGGACGCCGAGGAATGTCACGGGCGGGCCATCGACGGCCTGCAGGCGCGCGAGATGATCGGCCCACGCGCCGTGCACGGCGTCGCGCTCGTCGTCCGGAAAGCCGCCGACCCAGTAGAGATGGATGTCGGCCCCGCCCGCCTGACCCAGGCGGCGCCCGACCTCGATGAACAGGTCGGCGCCCTTGCGGAACGGCATTCCGAGGCCGCAGCCCATCACGAGGCGCTTGCCTTCCGCGAGTCCCAGCTGGCGTCGCAGCGACGCGCGTTCGTCTTCGTCGGGCGGTGCCGCCTCTCGTGGCGCAATCGAGGCATGCACGGTTGACACCACACGCGGCGGCACGCCGTGCGTGGCGATCAGATTGGCGCGCACCGGCTCGGAACACGCGACGAAATGCGCCGACTGCGCCAGCACGTCATCGAACCACTCGGCCGCGTAGCGCGCGATGCTCGATTCCAGTTCGTGCACGTGCGTCACAATCGGCACATTGAGCTTGTGCAATGCGGCGTAGGCACGACCCGAGGCCACCGAATTGCCGTAGATGAGCGCGGGTGTGCCGCCGCAGAAATCGAGCACGGCGCTCGTGACCTCGCGCTCACCCGCCCGCCGGGCCTGCGCCTCCAAATCCGTCATCAGCACTGTGTCGGCAAGTTCCTGAAAACGCGGCAACCACTCGCCGGGCGCCAGGCACAGCACCTTCAGCCGTACGGCGGTGTGCTGCTTCAACCAACCCAGGAACTCGAGCAGCACGAGCTGCGCGCCGCCCCTGCAGGCGTCGTGCGAAACCACGAGCATCGTCCAATCGCGCTGCAGGCTCACGAGCACCTTGGCGGTGGTGTCGAGGTAGGCGTAGCCGAACCGCCGATCGGGTTCCAGGTGGGCGCCCTCCGCCCATTCGTTCCACGCGTTCACGAACACGAGGCGCTTATCAGGGTCCGGCTCGGCCAACGTGGCCCGGCACGCGACATCGAGCCAGCGACCGTAGGACGCCGGCGTCGAGAACGCGTAGGTGGATCCGTTGCCCGGCCGCCGCGGCTCGTTGTCGAAGCCGGGGCATACGCCCCTGAAGCGCTGATAGGCAGGGGCAGGACGATCGATGCGGCCGCGCCACATGTCTTCGTAGCGATAGACGGCGCCGGCATACGCCGGATTCACCAGCGACAGGTCCGACGTGATCTCCATCGGGAGAGAACGTCCGCCGGTGTTGGGCGGGAACTCCACCACGGCGTCAAAGCCGATCGACGCCGGATCCACCGTGTCGAACGCCTCGGTGGCCACCAGATACGGATCGGCGAGGCCGACGCGTCGGC
>JANORI010000880.1:0-7671 GCA_031415235.1 Acidobacteriota bacterium
GTTCCTGAACGGCGGCCGTCGGGCCGCTGCGGGGCCGGCACACGGCCCACTGCGCGACCGCTACCGCGAGGCGATGCAGCCGGCATGAATGCCTTCCTCCGCGTCGCCGTGCTGGTCGTGCGCAAGGATCTCACTGTCGAGGTGCGCAGCTTCGAGGTGTTGTCCACGACCCTCTTCTTCGCCGTGACGGTCGTCCTGATTTTCGCCTTCGGCTTCGTGAAGGAAGGCGTGCCGCTCGACGGCGTGGCGGCGGCCATCCTCTGGATCGCGCTGGCGTTTTCGGGCACGCTGGCCCTCGGCCGTACCTTCGAACGTGAGCGCCAGGCCGACACGTTGCGCGCGCTGATGCTGGCGCCCGCCGACCGTCCAGCTCTGTATGCTGGGAAGCTCGCCGGCATCCTGCTGCTGATGGCCCTCGTGGAGGCGGTGCTCGTGCCGATGGTGGGGCTGATGTTCCAGGCGCCGATCTTCGAGGCGCCGCTCTTGCTGGCCGGATTGCTCGCGGCGGGCACTCTGGGTTTCGCGGCGGTCGGCACCTTGTTTGCCGCGATGCTGGTGCGCGCGCGCAGCCGCGACGTGCTGTTGCCGGTGCTGTTGTATCCGATGACCGTTCCAGTCATGATTGCCGGGGTTCGAGGCACGGCGGCGCTGTTCCAATCCGAGCCGGACCCGGGACTCGCGCAATTCTGGCTGGCGCTGCTGGTGTTTTTCGACGCGGTGTTCGTGACGCTGGCGCTGTGGACGTTCGAGCCGCTCATGACGGACTGAGCGGGACTGGGCGAGGGAAGGTGGCGACGTGACGACGGCGGTAAAGATACAGCTGGCGCTGGCGACCCTGATGTTCGCCGTGGCACCGTGGATCGTGAACGCGGCTCCCCACGAAGCCACGATGGGCCTCGTGTACAAGATCTACTTCTTCCACATGCCCTCGGCGTGGATGTTCATGCTCGCGGCCATCGTGTCCGGCGTGGCCAGCGCGCGGTATCTCTTCACGAAGAATCCGAAGTCGGATGCGACGGCCGTGGCCGCAGCCGAACTCGCCGTGCTCTTCGGCCTGCTGGCGCTGGTGACGGGCCCGCTCTGGGCGCGTAAGGCCTGGGGCGTGTGGTGGGTCTGGGACGCGCGGCTCACCTCGAGCCTCATGCTGTTCCTGATCTTCGTGGCCTACTTGCTGCTTCGTCAGTTCGGCGGTCCGGGCTCCGAGAAGCTCTCGGCCGGCCTTGCGCTGTTCGGGATGGCCAACGTGCCCTTCATCTACGTGTCGGTCAACGTGTGGCGCACGTTGCACCCCAAGACCTCGGTGGTGCCCACCTTGCCGGTGGAGATGGGCATTCCGCTGTGGTTCTGCGTGACGGCGTTCCTGTTGCTGTTCCTGGCGTTGCTCTCGTTGCGGTCGTCGCTCGAGCGCCAACGCGGGCGGATCGATGCGCTGTATCTGGCTGAAGACGAGGCGTGATGCGACACCTGCGATTGCTGTTGACCCTGGCCCTGCTCGTCGGCCCCGTGCATGCCGGCGCGCAGCCGCAGCCCTCGCCCGACGAGTTCGTTCCGATCTCCGAGATTCCGCCCGAGGAGCGCATCCCCGCCATCAATCTCGTGGCCGCCGCCTACGCCTTCGTCTGGGTGGCTGTGCTCGGCTATGTGTGGACGCTCGGCAGCCGATTGAAGAAGGCGGAAGACGAGATCGCGCGCCTGGAGCGGAAGGCCGGCTAGCATGGAGATTGGCACCCCCACGGCGGGGCACTTCATCTATATCCCGGTCATCCTGTTGATGGGGGTGGTGCTCGGCTGGGTGCTCGGCTCTCGCGCTGCGGCCGACGCCATGGCGATGGAGCAGCGCAAGCGCGAGGAACGCGCGCAGCGCAAGGCCCATACCTAGCCGCTCGCCGCTAGAATCTAGCCGCTCGTTCAGCGTCCGATCATCAGCCGCTGCGCCAACGCTTCGGGAAGGTTCGCTTCGCGAATCCTGGCCTGCGCCTGTTCAATGGGGTAATGCGTGCGGTGGAGCTCGACGATCTGGGCCGTCGCGTCGTAGACGCCAAACCCCGCCCGCGGATCGCCGTCACGTGGCTGGCCCACCGATCCCGGGTTGATCAAGTAGTGCCCCTGGCCGATCGGAATGTGCAGTGGCCGTCGCAGGTCGGCGGTTTCGAGCGTCAGGGCCTGGTTGGCGAGTCGGTAGGCCAACTGTACGTGCGTGTGGCCGAACAGGCAGAGACGGCGGTTCGCCGCCTGCATCGAGCGCAGCACGTCACCGTCGTCGAACACATACATGTCTTCGTCCTGCGGAGTGCCGTGGCAGATCTCGAGCAGGTCGTCGACGACCAGCGGTCCGGCCGGCAGGTCCGCCAGCCAGTCACGGTTGTCGTCGCTCAGCGCCTCGTAGGTCCAGCTGATTGCGGTTCGGGCCACGGTGTTGAAGGCGTCAGAAGGCTCGAGCCCAGCGCCGACCTTGTCGTGGTTTCCGCGGATGACGGCGTGCGGCGCGAGACCGCGGATTCTGTCGACCACCTCGTTCGGGCTGGCGCCGTAGCCGACCAGATCGCCGAGGACCAAGACCCGCTCGTGCGGAATGGCCCGCGCGGCTTCGAGGACGGCCTCGAGCGCTTCAAGATTGGCGTGAATGTCGCTCAGGACCAAATATCGCATCAGTGCCCCAGCCAGTTGGCCATGTGATCGACGATTGCATCGACGCTCGCCCGCGAGACGTCGAACCGTGCATGCGCCTGCGCGTAGGCCACAATCCGCTGATTATAGAGCCGCTCCATCTCCGCGCGGTCGGTGGCGAGCGGTCTGCGTCCGTCCACGGGAATGCGCGCGACCAGCGTGGCAAACGGGGCGTCGAGCCACGCCACCGCGCCGTCCCGGCTCATCAGGGCCAGGTTCGACGGGTCCACGGCGGTGCCGCCGCCGGTGGCGACCACGACACCTCGTTCCGGCAGCAGTGCCACCAGGGTCTGCCGCTCGAGCGCCCGGAAAAACGCCTCGCCTGACTGGCGGAAGATCGTGGGAATGTCGCGCTGCTCGGAGCGCTCGATGCGTTCGTCCACGTCCTCGAACCGCCAATCGAGGTGCTTGGCGAGGGCGCGTCCCACCGTGGTCTTGCCGGCGCCCATGAATCCCACGAGGTAGACCTTGTCGGCGTTCACGCCCGAAGCCTGTCCAGCGTGTCGAAAAAGCCCGGGAAGGACACCGCCGCCACCTCGGCGCCGATGATGTGCGTGGGCCCGGTGGCACCGAGCGCCGCCACGGCGAAGCTCATCGCCAGGCGATGATCGTGCCTTGCATCGACGACGCCCCCGGTGAGGCGCCGCGTGCCGCGCACGGTAAATCCGTCGGGATACTCGTCGGCGTCGGCGCCCATCGCGCGCAGACCGTCGATGAGCGCCGTGATACGGTCGCTCTCCTTCACGCGCAGTTCACCCGCGCCGCGCACCTCGATGGACCCGCCGAAGGTGGCCAGCGCGGCCAGCGCCGGCAGCTCGTCGATGAGGAGCGGCACGTCGCCTGGCGCGATGACGAGCGCGAGCCGACGGCCCGTGGCCACATGCACGCGGCCCACCGGCTCGCCGTGCCACGTGGCGGTTTCGGTCGTCGTGACCGACGCGCCGGCGCGGCGCAGGACGTCGAAGAGGGCCGTGCGTGTGGGGTTGAGGCCGACGTCGTCGATGTCGATGGCCGAGCCGTCGAGACCGGCCGCCGCGACCGCGAGAAAGGCTGTGGCCGAAGGGTCGCCCGGCACGCGCAGTTGCAGGCCGCCGGTCAGCGTGGTCCCGCCGGTCACGCCCAGTCGACCTGGCACACCGCGATCCAGCTGCACGCCAAAGGCCGCCAGGGCCCGTTCGGTGTGGTCGCGCGTGGCCGCGGGCTCGACCACGACCGTCGTGCCGCGGGCGCGCAGGCCCGCCAGCAGCACCGCGCTCTTGATCTGCGCGCTCGGCACCTCGGGCGTGTGCGTGATGGCGGTCAGCGGCGCGCCGGTGATGCGAAGCGGTGGACGGCCACCCTCAGCCGATTCGATCCGGGCGCCCATGGCGATGAGCGGCGCCATCACTCGGCGCATAGGACGTCCGGTCAGCGAGGCGTCGCCGACGAGCGTGGTCGCGAAGGGCTGCGAGGCGAGCATCCCCGCGAGCAGGCGCATCGTCGTGCCGGAGTTGCCGCAGTCGACCTCGTGGCCTGCTGGCGCAAATCCCTGGGGTCGTCCGGTGATCCGCACGCTGATGCCGTCGGAGAGCTGCGTCCGTTGCACGACTGTGCCCAGGGCTTCGAGGCAGGCGAGCGTCGACAGGCAATCCGCCCCAGTGGAGTAGTGATCGATCGTCGTGACGCCGTCGGCCATCGCGCCGAGGAGAGCGTAGCGGTGAGACATGGACTTGTCGGGCGGCACATGTAGGGCGCCGCGCAGCGCCCGCGCGGGCCGCACCAGGGTCGCGCGGGAGGCGGTCATAGCGCACCACTATAGCGACCGCGTCTTGATGCGGCAATGCTTGGCCGCCCCGCGTATACTACCTGGCATGTACAGGGCGCTCGGGGCCCGACTCGGAGACGTATGACACTCACCAGCCATACCGTCCGGTTGGACATCAGCAGCGCCTTTGACATGCTCGACTTCGTGGAAGTCGTGAGCGGTCACATGTCGCGCATGGTGGGATTCGACGAGGACACGCTGCACTGGATCAGCATCGCGGTGCGCGAATCGGTCGCCAACGCCATGAAGCATGGCAACCAGGGCGACGAGTCGAAGCGCGTCAAGGTCGAGTTCACGTGCTCGCCGGCCGACCACCCGACCGAACTCGCCGTTGTCGTGCAGGATCAGGGTGCCGGTTTCGACCCCGAAGAAGTCGCCGATCCGTTGGCGCCAGAGAACCTCCTGAAATCGAGCGGCCGGGGATTGTTTCTGGTGCGCAGCTTCATGGACGAGGTGGTGCACCGGCGCGTCCCGGAAGGCGGCATGGAGATCCGGTTGGTGAAGCGCCTGGCCGTTCCGGACGGCGCCCCGACGTGACGGCCCCCGATCCGCGCTTCCTGGCCACGGCGATTGAAGTCGTCACCCACGCTGGCGCCATCCAGCGCGCCAGGTTCGGGTCGGTGTTGCGGGTCGACAAGAAGGGCACGATCGATCTCGTCACCGAGGTCGACCTCGAGGTGGAGCGGTCGTGCCGCGCCCTCATCGCCGCGCGGTTTCCCGACCACGACATCCTGGCCGAAGAGCTGGGTGGCGCTGACCGCGGTCGGTCCCACCGGTGGGTGTTCGACCCACTCGATGGCACCACCAACTTCGCCCACGGCGTGCCGATCTTCTGCTCCTCGCTGGCGCTCGAGATTGACGGCGAGGCAGTGGTGGGCGCCGTGTTCGACCCGAACCGTCAGGAGCTCTTCACGGCCGAGCGAGGCGTGGGCGCGTGGCTGAACGGCGCGCCGCTGCGCACGTCGACGACGGTCGCCCTCATCGATGCGCTGCTGGTCACCGGCTTTCCCTACGACGTGCACGCCACGCTCGATGAGGTGATCGGCCTCTTTGCTGCCTTCGTGTCCGAGGCCCGCGCGATTCGGCGTCTGGGGTCGGCCGCGCTGGATCTCTGCTGGGTGGCGGCGGGACGCATGGACGGGTTCTGGGAGGAGCGGCTGCAGCCGTGGGACACGCGCGCCGGCGCCTTGCTGGTGCAGGAGGCCGGTGGTCGCGTCACGGGCCTCGACGGCAGCCCATGGGATCCCGCGGCTGGCCACACCCTGGCGTCGAATGGCCCGCTGCATGATCAGATGCTGCGGGTCGCGCAGGCGTTTCGGGATCGTCGCCAAAACGGGACGGCCTAACCTCGCATCGGCTCGATTGGCCCTCGGCGCTCGGCCGATTCCGGCCTGAATTCCCGAAGATCCAATCTGGCATCGCGCGTGCTTAGGTAACGCGTACGCGCCACGCGCGCCGCGGGACTGCACCCGCGAGAACCCAAGGGAGAAGGCGATGCGAGTCGTACGCCACGCGCTGTTCGCGTTCGGGTGTCTGGTGTTGACCGCGCCGTCGCCGGCATTGGCGCAGCAGGCGATCACGCTGTCGTTCGGCGGCTTCGTCGTGGCCGGCGAGGACGCCCGCGTCGATGGCGACGTGCTGGTGGCCAACCGCGACATCCTGAGCTTCGACGTCGATGACTTCACGAGTGGCTCGATCGGCATCGAGTGGCTGCTGCCCGTCGGCGAATTCTTCGAAGCCGGCCTGGGCGCGGGTTTCACGAGCCGCACCGTGCCTTCGGTCTATGGCGACCTCGTCAACCGCAACGGCGACGAGATCGAGCAAGACCTCAAGTTGCGCGTGGCGCCGTTCACCGCCACAGTGCGCGTGCTGCCGTTCGGCCGGTCGCGGGCCGTGCAGCCGTACCTCGGGGGCGGCATCGGGGCCTTCAACTATCGCTACAGCGAGGTGGGCGACTTCGTGGACTTCACCGACCGCAGCGTCTTCCGCGACCAGTTCGTGGCCACGGGCACCGAGGTCGGTCCGGTGGCCCTGGCGGGTGTGCGCTTCCCCCTCGGTGACGCGTGGTCGCTCGGCGGGGAAGTGCGCTATCAGAAGGCGTCGGCCGACCTGTCCGAGGACTTCCTCGGCACGAAACTCGACCTCAGCGGCTTCCACTACCTGGCCACGGTGCGGGTCAAGTTCTAGACGCACCAGGCCGGCGGCACACGCGACTGGCGACCGGATCCGAGACGGCGCGGTATACTTTCACGGATCTGGCCGCCAGTGCCGATGACTCCAGACCTATCAATCGTCATTCCCATCCGCAACGAGTCGCCCAACATCCGTCCGCTGTACGACGAGGTGATGGGCACGCTTGGCACGACCGGGCGCAGCTTCGAAGTCCTCGTCATCGACGACGGCTCGACGGATGACTCGTTTGCGCAACTGGCCGCTCTGCAGGCGTCCGACCCGCGCCTGCGGGTCATCCGCTTTCGCCGCAATTTTGGCCAGACCGCGGCCTTCGCGGCCGGCTTCGCGCATGCTCGCGGCCGGCTGGTCGTGACCTCGGACGGCGACCTGCAGAACGACCCGCGCGACATCGAGAGCATGGTGCAGCTCTCGGACCGCGACGACTACGACATCGTGTGCGGCTGGCGGAAGGATCGGAAAGACACGTTCGTCACCCGCCGCGTTCCGTCGATGGCCGCTAACTGGGTCATCTCGAAGGCAACCGGCGTGCCGCTGCACGACTACGGCTGCTCCCTGAAGGTGTTCCGGGCCGAGGTCGTGAAGTCGCTGCGGCTCTACGGCGAGATGCACCGGTTCCTGCCGGCGATCGCCAGCGAGCAGGGCGTGCGGATCGCCGAGGTGGTGGTCAACCACCGAGCCCGCATGGCCGGCACCACGAAGTACGGCCTGTCGCGCACCATTCGCGTGATTCTCGACCTGGTGACGGTGAAGTTCCTGCTGAGCTACTCGACGCGCCCGCTGCAGATTTTCGGCCTGCTCGGCCTGGCGAGCGGCGGCTTGGGTGCGCTCATCACCGCCTATCTCGGCTGGGTACGGCTGGTGGAGCGCAGTCGATTGCCGATCGCCCGCTGCTGCTCCTCGGTGTGCTGCTGGTCTTCACCGGCGTGCAGTTCCTCACCTTCGGCCTGCTGGCCGAGTTGATGGCGCGCACCTACTACGAGTCGCAGGGCAAGCCCACCTACGTCATC
>JANORI010000881.1:0-1643 GCA_031415235.1 Acidobacteriota bacterium
GTGACCATGTAGCCGAAGATGTGCTCGACGGCCTTGTCGGCCGGCACGTACTTGGCGGCGCGGCCGATGACGATGCCGAGTTCCACTTCCCAGTCCACGCGGTCGCGGCCGTGCGGGATGATCACGTTGTCGCCGTCGCCCACGACGGCGCCGCGCGTCGGCTTGATGAAGAGATACGGCACGCCGCGCTTGGCCCGGCGTTCGGCTTCGGCCTTCTTCTGTTCCTCGGCCGTGCCTGTCTCGCCGACGTGCGTGTAGAAGTTCACCGCGGCGTTCAGCATCTTGCCCGGCATGAGCGGCGCCAGGATGTCCACGCTCTTCACGTCGTGCACGTAGGCCGCACGCTGCGCGCCGGTGAGCCGGTTGCCGCGCACCAGGCTGTTGACGATCTCGTAGAGGCGCGTCTTCATCCCGTATTCATAGCGGCCGATCAGATCCACCATCGTCGGCGGCATCGGAATGGGCGGGTAGGCCGGATCGCGCTGCAGCACACGATTCGCCGCCGCGAGGTCCACGACGAGTGTGTCGCGCAGCACGATGCCGATGCGCGGCTCCCCCGCGATGTCGAACGTGCCGAGCTTGAACGGCTCGGCGCTGCTGATGGACGGATCGCCCTGCGCGCGCGCCGGCGCCGGACTCCCGAGGACGGCCAAGGCCGTCAGGACTGCCAGAACTCTCATGTGCCCTCCTCCGCGAAATGCGGCTCCTTTGTACCAGACTGTGGCCCGCTCCGGCCGGTAAAACGTTGTCTGAAAGTTGTCTGCGACTTGTCTCCGGCGCGCCGGCGCGGCCGAGGTAGACAACTCGCAGACAAACCTTAGACATGGTTTGACACCGCGCTCACGCGCGAACCACTACGCTCGGCCATTGACCGGCTCCGGTAAAGGATGGCTCCAAATGGTGGCTGCTGCACGACTCCTGATGTGCGTGATGGGTGTGTTCGTCGCCGTGTCCTCTCTGGCGTTCGCCCAGCAACGGGGGGCGATTTCGGGTCGAATACTGGACCCCGACGGGCTCGCGCTGCCGGGCGCGACCGTCGTGATTACCAACGCGGGAACGGGCTTCACGCGAGAATCGGTGACCGCCGACACTGGTGCCTACTCGGTGCCGAACCTCGAGCCCGGCACCTACAGCGTGGCAGTCACGATGGCTGGATTCGGTAACGCCACCCGCACCGGGCTGGTGCTGGCGCCGGGTTCGATCGTCACGCTCGAACTGAAGCTCACGGTCGCCGGCCTTCAAGAGAACCTGGTGGTGACCGGCGAGTCGCCGCTGGTCGAACGCACCAGCAATCAGATCGGCGGCACCCTCTCGCGGCGCGAGATCGAAGAGGTGCCGTCCAACTTCCGCAACTTCACCGGGCTCACTCAGCTCATCCCGGGCATGACCCCGAACCCGGCGACGTCCACCTTCGAAGGCGGCCAGGTGGTGGCCAACGGGTCGCCGTCGCAGCAGAACGTCTACCTGATCGACGGGATGTACAACAACGACGACCGCCTGGGCGGCAGCCAGGGCACGCAGGTGCGCCTGGTCCTCGACAACATCGAGGAGTACCAGGTGCTGGCCAACCAGTACAGCTCCGAGTACGGCGGCGGCGCCGGCGCGATCATCAACATGGTGACCCGCGGCGGCAGCAACGACAT
>JANORI010000882.1:0-15335 GCA_031415235.1 Acidobacteriota bacterium
CGACCGGCCAGGCCGTGCGCATGACGCCCTACTACACGATCATGACCCTGCCCGGCGAGACGCGTGCGGAGTTCATCCAGATGCTGCCCTTCACGCCGCGCCGACGCGACAACCTGGCGTCGTGGCTCGTGGCCAGATCCGACGGCGACAAGTACGGCCAGTTGATGTCGTTCGAGTTCCCGAAGCAGAAGCTGGTGTTCGGACCGCGCCAGGTCGTGGCGCGCATCAACCAGGACCAGGTGATCTCGCCGCAGATCACCCTGTGGAACCAGCAGGGCTCGGAAGTGATTCAGGGCACGCTGATGGTGATTCCGATCGAGGAGTCGCTGCTCTACGTGCGGCCGATGTACCTGCGCGCGCAACAGGGCCGTATCCCCGAGTTGACCCGCGTGATTGTGGCCTACCAGAACACCATCGTGATGGAGCGGACGCTTGATGCCGCGCTCGCGCGCCTGTTCTCACCCGAGGCGATCCGCGCCCGCCGCGCGCAGCCGCAGGACGCGGCGATGGTGAACGTCGACGCGACAGCGCCAGTGACGGGGACACCCACGGTCCCGCCCGTGGGCACCGCAGGTGTCGCCCCCGCTCCTGGCAGTTCAGGCGCAGCGGCCACGCCACCGGCCGCACCGCCGGTGCCAGCGGGCATCGCCACCCTGCCGCCGGCGCAGCTCGCCGCCGAGGCGCAGGCGACGTATCAAAGGGCGATCGACGCCCAACGCGAGGGCGACTGGGCGAAGTACGGCGCCGAGATCGCGCGGCTGGGACAGGTGCTCGAACTCATCGCTCGCGCGTCGAATCCGCGGTAGCCTCGGCGCGGCCGACGACGCGCCGCGGCGGGCCGGCTTCAGTAGACCGCTCTGGCGGCCTCGACCGACTTCCCCGCCAGCGCGAAGCGCGGTTCGACTCCGGCGCGATCGCCGAGCAGATCGGCCACGTGGGTGCCCACGGCCGGGCCGTGCTTGAAACCGTGGCCCGACCCGCCGCCCACAACCCACACGTTGGGCCACGAGGGATGCCGGTCGATGATGAAGTCACCGCTCGACGTGTTCTCGTACTGACACACGTGCGCATCGACGAGCGGCGCCGACATCATCGCCGGGAACCGCCGCGAGAAGAAGACGCGCGCCGCCTGCACGGCGTCGTGGCCCACCATGCGGTTGGCGGTGTCGGGGTCGATGGATGGGCCGTGCCGGTCGATGCCCACCTTGAAGCCGTGCGCGTCGAGATCGGGAATGCCGTAGAGCCCCGACGCGAAGTCGATCCACGCCGGCAGCCGGTCTGCACCGAAGCGCGGGTCCCCGGGCGGGACGCCGAAGTAGAGCACCTCTTGTCGCGTCGGTCGGATGCGCGCGCCCACGGCGCCCGGAAAGAGCGCCGGCAACCACGGCCCACAGGCGAACACGTAGTGGTCGGCGGCGAGCATCGACCCGTCGTGCAACGTGACGGCGGGTGCCCCCGCTGACTCGTCGAGCGGCTGGACACGCGCCTGCCGGTAGCTCGCACCGTACGCGCACGCGGTCTTGACAGCCGCAGCGACGCCCTGCCGTGCCCTCAACACGCCGCCGCGCGCCTCGAGCACCCCCTCGCCGAGGCCGATGACGCCGATCTGCGGATAGCGGCGTGCCACCGTCGAGCCGTCCATCCGTTCGTGTGCCACGCCCGCCTCTGACAACGTGCGCGCCGTGTCGTCGAGATGCGGACTGCCGGTGTCGCCGAGGAACAGCGCGCCGCATTCGACGACGAGCTCCTCGCCGGTCTTGGCTGACAGCCAGTGCCACTCGGCCAGCGACTCGGTCGCCCAGCGCGTGTAGAGGTCGATGGCCCCGTAGCCGGCGCGAATCACCCGCGAGTGATCCGACGAGCTCGCGCGACCGTTGGCCGGCCCGTACGCGTCCACGAGTGTGACGTGCCATCCCGCCCGCGCGAGCCGCAGCGCACTCCATGCGCCGAACACCCCTGCCCCAATCACCGCGACCGACCGCTTGCCCATCCTGGTCACACGCTCCAATACCACCGTCGCCGGTGCAGCCACGCCAGCAGCACGTAGAGCGCTGCAAGATTCGCCAACGCGAAGAGGAGCGACGCGATCTTGGGCGCCGCCAGGGGCGCGAATGCCCCGGAGTAGATCCACTGCTGCGCCGAGACGGCTTCCGCTCCGGCGCCGACCCGCAGCAGGATCAGCGACTTGGCCACGAGTCCCGACAGCACGAAGAGCAGGAGCGCGTTGCGCCCCATCGCCACGAGCGGCTCGGTGACGCGCAGCACGAGGGAAGACGCGCGCCCGTCGTCGAGGCGCAGGTGCAGCGCCCCCAACGCCAGCGCCGCGGCCCCGCCCGTGAAGAGCGCGTACGAACTCGTCCAGAGGGCCTTGTTGATCGGGAACACCGTGCCCCACAAGAGGCCGACGACGACGGCCGCCGCACCCGCGACCACGAGCGCCGGCGCGCCTGACCGCGGACGGGTCGCGCGAATCCACAGCCCCGCCGTCACGCCCATGAGCGTCGTGCCCACCGCAGGCAACGAGCTGAGCAGGCCCTCCGGATCCCACCGCGTCTTCCAGAGGTGCGTGCCGAAGAGGGCGCGGTCGAGCCACGCGCCGAGGTTGCCGTCGGCCGTGAGATCGCCGGCCACGGCGCCCGGCGGCGCCACGAGCGCGATGAGGGCCCAATAGGCCAGCAGGCAGACGGCGGCGGCGATCGCCGTCCGACGCAGCGCGGCGAGCGTGTGGCCGGGTACCGCGAGGGCGCGCCACGCGAAGGCGGCCGCAAGGTAACAAACGCCGAGGCGAACCAGCACGCCGGGGACGCGCCAGCGGGCGGGGTCGAAGAACGGAAAGCCCGACATGAGCAGGCCCAGGGCGATGAGCGTGGCGCCGCGGCGCCACACCACTCCAGCCGACACGCCCCCGGGCTCGCCTTGCGCCATCGCCACGCCCATGATGAACACGAAGAACGGGAAGATCAGGTCGGTCGGCGTCCAGCCATGCCACTCGGCGTGCAGGAGCGGCGCGTACACCGCGGCCCAGTCACCGGGGTTGTTCACGATGACCATGCCGGCCATGGTGAGGCCGCGAAAGACGTCGAGCGAACGCAGGCGCGCGGGGGGCCGGGAAGTCGCCAAGCGCCAACATCGTAATGCCCCATGGGGCCCGCGTGCCATAATCCTAGCGTCCTACCCGGTATGCTCCACGACACCTTCCAGCGGCCCCTGCGCAATCTTCGCCTGTCGGTCACCGACCGCTGCAACCTGCGGTGTCAGTACTGCATGCCCGAGGCGGAATACGCGTGGCTCCCCAAGCACGACGTGCTCACGTTCGAGGAGATCGATCGGCTGGTCGGCATTTTCGTGGGCCTCGGCGTGGACAAACTGCGCCTCACCGGCGGCGAGCCGCTGCTGCGCACGAACCTCCCGGCCCTGGTGTCGCAGATCGCACGACACTCGACCGTCCGCGACCTGGCGATGACCACCAACGGCATCCTCTTGACCGCCGTCGCGGCCGCGCTGAAGCGCGCGGGGCTGCGCCGCGTCACGGTCAGTCTCGACACGCTGCAGCGTGAGCGGTTCTTGAAGCTCACGCGTCAAGACGAACTGACCCGCACGCTCGCCGGCATCGACACGGCCGCGCGCGAGTTTCCCGGCTTCAAGATCGACACGGTGGTGATTCGCGGCGTGAACGACGACGAGATCGTGGACCTGGTGGCGTTTGCGCGCGAGCGCGGCGCAGAGATCCGCTTCATCGAGTACATGGACGTGGGCGGCGCCACGGGCTGGACGGCGCATCAGGTCGTATCGCGCGCCGAGATTCTGGCATCCATTGTCGATGCCTTCGGTTCCATCGCGCCTGCCGACAAGGAAACCGCGGCGCCGGCCGATCGCTTCCGGCTCGCTGACGGCACGCCGTTTGGCATCATCGCGTCGACCACGGCACCCTTCTGCCGCGATTGCGACCGCGCACGCCTCACGGCCGACGGGATGCTCTACACGTGTCTGTACGCCACCGGCGGGCTCGACCTGCGCGCCCCGCTGCGATCGGGCGCAAGCGACGACGACGTGCGCGGGCTCATCACGGCGACCTGGACGGGGCGCACCGATCGCGGCGCCGAGATGCGGCTCGGGGTGCCCGACCGGCGCCCGCTCATTCCCGTGAGCACGCTGAAGCGCGACCCGCACCTCGAAATGCACACGCGCGGTGGCTAGACAGTGCGCCGACGCGCCGCTCCACCCACGTTCTAGGCGCAGTGCTGGTCGAACGCGGCGGTCAGTGCCTGGGCGATGAGCTCGGCGGGCCGGCCTTCGATGTCGCGACGCTCGAGCATGAAGGCCACCTTGCCGTCCTTGAGCAGGGCAATGGCCGGTGAGGACGGCGGAAACGGGGCCAGGTGCGCGCGAGCCTGCGCCGTGGCTTCCACGTCGCCTCCGGCAAATACCGTGGTGAGATGCGCGGGCGTGGCGGCGTGCCGCAGCGCCATCGCAATGCCCGGGCGCGCCTTGCCGGCCGCGCAGCCGCAGACGGAGTTCACGACGAGCAGCGTGGTGCCGGGACGCGCCACGGCCTGGTCCACCTCGGCCGGCGAGTGCAGTTCCTCGAAGCCCAGCACGGTGAGTTCCTGGCGCATCGGGGCGATGAAGTGTTCGGGATAGCGCTGGGCAATCATGGGATGCAGCTCCTTGGGCACCGCACGGGACGGGGGGACACGTTCGAGCGTCCTACCGGTGGTGGGTGCGAGACGCCTTCGATGATAACGCACCCTCCGCGTGGTGGCTACCGTGAGCGCCGCTGAGATCATGGTCCCAGAGCTACGCATTCGCCACGCCAATAACTGGGCCATCCGCCCAGGCGGCTACGTCCTGTACTGGATGATTGCGGCGCGCCGTGCCCGCAGCAGCTTCGCTCTGGATCGCGCGCTCGAGCACGCGCGCACCCTCGGCGCCGGGCTGGTGGTGTTCGAGCCGCTGCGCGTGGCCTACCCCTGGGCGTGTGACCGCTTTCATCAGTTCGTGCTCGACGGCATGCGCGACAACGCGCGCGCGTTCGACGTGCCCGGCGTGACCTACCTGCCGTATGTGGAGCCGGTCCCGGGCGCCGGCTCTGGACTGCTCGAAGCGCTGGCCACGGGAGCCGCGGTCGTCGTGACCGACGAGTTCCCGTGTGGCTTCCTGCCGCGCATGGTGGCCGCAGCAGCCGCGCGCCTGCCCGTGCGCGTCGAAACCGTCGACGGCAACGGCCTCATCCCCCTGCGGGCCACCGACCACGCCTATCCCACCGCGTACGCCTTCCGGCGGCACCTGCAGACGACGCTGCAGCCGCATCTGAAGCTGGGGCCCGAGCCCGAGCCATGTCGCGACCCGCTGCGCGTGGCCCAGCCGGCACTGCCGGCAGGTGTGACGGCGCGCTGGCCGGATGCGTTCACGTGGCTCGCCGCGGGCGGCTCGCTCGACGCCCTGCCCATCGACCACCGGGTGGCGCCGACCGCGCGCGGCGGCGCTTCGGCCGCCGAGGCGCGGCTGAAGGCCTTCCTGGTCGACGGGCTGCCGCGATATGCCGACCGGAACGACCCGATGGTCGATGTCGCAAGCGGCCTGTCGGCGTACCTGCATTTCGGCCACATCTCGGCGCATGACGTGTTCCACCGCGTCATGCGCGGACAGGGCTGGCTGGGCGATCTGCCAGCGTCCGGACGCGGCGCGCGCGAGGGCTGGTGGGGCGTGTCCCCGGCCGCCGAGGGGTTTCTGGATCAACTCCTCACTTGGCGCGAGGTGGGCCTCAACATGTGCGCGCACCGGCCCGACTACGACCAGTTCAGCTCGCTGCCGGCGTGGGCCCAGGCCACGCTGGCGCGACATGCGGACGATCCGCGCGAGCACGTCTACACGCTCGACGAGTTCGACGCGGCGCGCACGCACGACCCGCTCTGGAATGCCGCCCAGCGCCAGCTCGTGCGCGAGGGCGGCATGCACAACTACCTGCGCATGTTGTGGGGCAAGAAGATCCTGCAGTGGTCGGCCACGCCCGAAGACGCCCTGCACACGATGATCGACCTCAACAACCGCTACGCCCTCGACGGCCGCGACCCGAATTCCTACAGCGGCATCTTCTGGACGCTCGGCCGCTACGACCGGCCCTGGGGCCCCGAGCGCGACGTGTTCGGCACCATCCGCTACATGTCGTCGGAAAATACCGCCCGCAAAGTGCGCGTGAAAGAGTACCTGGCCCGCTACGGCGACTCCCCGACCCTGTTTTGATTTGTAACGGGGCCTGTCACGGTTACATCTGTAACCGCTGCTAGAATCGCCACCATGTCAAGAATTGCCATGGGCTCGGCCGCGTTGCTGTTCATGTTCTGCACGTCCGCCTCGGCGCAGGTCACGGCCTTCGTCGATGGGCGCGTCATCGACGGTACGGGGAAGGTCATCGAACGCGGCACGGTGGTCGTGCGCGACGGCGTGATTGCCGACGTCGGCCCCACCGCTTCGGTGCGGGTGCCCGACGGCGCCACCCGGGTGGATGCGCGCGGCAAGACGCTGATGCCGGGCATCGTGAACGCGCACGGTCATCTGTCGGCAGTTGATGGCCTCAAGTCGGGCCCGCAGTACTACACACGCGACCACCTCGTGCGCCAACTGCGTGCGTATGCGAACTACGGCATCACCACGGTGTTCTCGCTCGGCGACGATCAGGCTGATGCCTTCGCGCTGCGCGCCGAGCAGGCCACGGCGCCGTCCGCCCGAGCGCGCGTCTACGTCGCCGGACCAATCGTCTACACCGACACCGCCGAGGCCGCCCGGACTGAGACCGACAGGGTCATCGCCCTCAAGCCCGACCTCATCAAAGTGCGTGTCGACGACAACCTCGGCACCGGCAAAAAGATGCCCGAGACGGCCTGGCGCGCCACGCTCGAGCGCGCGACGGCCGCGAAGCTCACGCTGGCCGCGCACATCTTCTACCTGGCCGACGCCAAGGCGCTCGCGCAGGCCGGACCGGTCTTCATCGCCCACAGCGTGCGCGACCTGCCGGTCGACGACGCGTTCATCTCGGCCATGAAGGCCACGAGCGCCTGCTACTCACCCACTCTGATGCGCGAAGTCTCGACGTTCGTCTACGACAACACGCCCACGTGGGCGAACGATCCCTTCTTCCGCCGCGGCTACGGCGCCGACATCTCGGCCGAACTCGCCGATCCGGCGCGCCACGCGCGCATCAAGGCCAGCCCCGCCTGGGCGCAGGGCGAGAAATACAAGGCCGGCCTCGAGGTGGCGAAGCGCAATCTGAAGCGCGTGTCCGACGCCGGCATCCGCATCGCGTTCGGCACCGACACCGGCCCGGCCGGACGCTTTCAGGGCTTCTTCGAACATCTGGAGCTCGAGATGATGGTGGCCTCGGGCCTCACCCCGATGCAGGCGCTCGTGTCGGCCACCGGCACCGCCGCGGCCTGCTGGGGCAAGCAGGGCCAGCTCGGGACAATCGCGCAGGGTGCCGCCGCCGACCTGCTCGTGCTGAACGCGAACCCTCTCGACGCCATCGCCAATACACGCGCCATCGACGCCATCTACATCGGCGGTCGGCGTCTCGAGACGCCGCGCTGAGCCCGCGCGGGCGGTGTCTTGCCAGCGCTTGACGTCAACACGGCGCAGGCGCCGCGCCCCACCGCACGATCCCTTCGAGAATATCAATCGTGATACATTGGAATCATGAAGACCACCGTTGATATTCCCGACGGAGAGCTCGAGGATGCCATCAGGTTCACGCGTGCGCGCACCAAGCGCGAGGCAATCGTCACGGCAATCACCGAGTTCAACCATCGCCGCCGCATGGCAGAACTGGCCAAGCGGGCCGGGTCGTGCCCTGACATGATGACGGCCGACGAGCTGCGGCAACTGCGGCGCCGGGGCTGACAATGGTGCTGGTCGACACCTCCGCCTGGATCCACTTCCTCCGACCCGATGGCGATGCGGCGATTCGGGCGAGGGTCGCGGCGCTGCTCCAGGCCGGCACCGCGCACTGGTGCCCGCTCGTCCGGTTGGAACTCTGGAACGGTGCCGGAGGCGACCGCGAGAAGAAGGTGCTGCGCGAGTTCGAGCGTCTCGTTCCAGAGCTGACCATCACGCCAGACGTCTGGGACGATGCACACGATCTGGCCCGTCGCTGTCGTGCCGCCGGCGTGTCAGCGCCGGCCACCGATGTGCTCATTGCCGCCTGCGCTCACCACCACGGCGCCCGCCTCCAACACGCCGACAGCGATTTCGATCGGATTGCGACAGTGGCGGGTCACGAGGCATAGCGACTGAAGACGAATGGCTGGTGTAGACTCCCTCCCTCGCTGAGCGCGCCTGCCCGGCGTCGTACGTGGTCGGATCACGGAGGCAGCATGAAACGTCGCGACGCCATCAAGGGGCTGATCGTGGGAACGCCTGCGGCGATCGCCGCGGGATGCGCCGGCCCGGCTGAGACACCCGTACCGCCGTCCGTAGGCGTCACGCTGGCGGACTTCGCCGCCAAGTCCGTCGATCGCGAGGCCCTCATCGCGAGCCTCGGACTCGAGTTCACCGCGGCCGAGCGCGCGCTGGTGTTTCCTCTTCTGGACGGGCTCCACGCTCAAGACGCTGTGCTGGACAAGATTCCGGACGCTGCGGCTGCCGTGAAGTACCCGCGAGAACGCGGGTCGCGACCTGCCGAGGCAGAGAACACGCTCGGAGCCTGGTACTGGCGCAGCACCGTCAAGGGCGCCGCTGCGGGTGCGCTCGCCGGCACCACCGTCGCGCTCAAGGACAACATCTTCCTGGCCGGCGTGCCGATGATGGTCGGGTCGTCGGTGTTCGAGGGCTTCGTGCCAGATGAAGACGCCACCGTGGCCACGCGCGTGCTTGACGCCGGCGGCGAGATCCTGGGAAAGGCGGTGTGCGAGAACCTCTGCCTTGATTTCGGCAGTCACACGGCCGCCACCGGTCCCGTGCGCAACCCGCACGACCCCACGCGCGTCACGGGCGGTTCCTCGTCTGGCTGCGCCGCGCTCGTGGCATCGAAAGCCGTGGACCTGGCCATCGGCGGCGATCAGGGCGGATCGATTCGGGTGCCCGCCGCGTTCTGCGGCATCGTCGGACACAAACCCAGCTGGGGCCTGGTGCCCTACACGGGTGCCGTGCCTCTCGACTACTCGATCGATCATCTCGGGCCGATGGCGCGCACCGTACGCGAGTGCGCGCGGCTCCTGGAAGTGCTCGCCGGCCCCGATGGCATCGATCCGCGCCAGGTGGCAGGGCTGGCGTCGCAGCCGTATGTGCGTCTGCTGGACCAGGGCGCACGAGGTCTGCGCGTCGCGGTGCTGGACCAGGGCTTCGGTCTGAACGGCGCAGAGCCCGACGTGGAAGAGGTGGTGCGAGCCGCGTTCCCACGTCTCGAGAAGGCCGGCATGCGCCTCGGCCGCGTCTCGATACCCGAGCACCGGACCCACGCGGTGAATGCCGCCATCGCATTCCTGGGAGTCTCAGCGACCGGGCTCTCGCCGCTCGTGGGCGCCGGCAGCCGCGGGCCGTATCTGCTCGCCCTTCACGACTGGGTGCGTTCGCGGCGGAGCGGCTTTGCGGCCGCGTCGGAACCGCTGAACCTCCGGGTCGGACAGCTCTATGCCGCCGAAGCGATGAACCGTTCTGGCGGGCACACGTATGCGAAAGCGCAGAACCTCGCGCGGGCGCTGCGGGCGGCCTACGACCGCGCCTTTGCCGAGGTGGATCTGCTCGTGTTGCCCACCGTGGCCAGGCGACCACCACGCATTCCCGCGGCCGACGATCCGCAGGGGCAGCTCGATGCCGCAGGCTACCTCGGCAACAATCCGGTCAACACGGGCCAGTTCGACAACTCCGGTCACCCGGCCATCTCGGTGCCGTGCGGCACGATCGATGGCTTGCCGGTCGGCATGATGCTGGTCGGGCGCTTCGGGGAGGTTGCGACGGTGCTGCGAGCGGCGCACGCGTTCGAGCAGGCCTGACCGAGCGGGTGACGGGACGAGCGTCGCTCTTGTTCGTGAGACGGAAGACCTGGGTACAATAACGTGGTCACTATGAGTCGCCGCGACGAGCGAATGGCCGGCAGCGCGCGCCTATTGCGCCAACCAGACGACGGAAGTTTCGACCGTGAGTGCTGGCGATCCATTCCGCCGCATCGCCGCGTCGAGCTGATGTGGGACATGGTGGTGGAAGCGGGAGCCTGGAGGGGCGTGAGCGATGGTGAACCCCGACTTCAGAGATCTGTTTGCCGCATTGAACGAGGCCCAGGCTAACTATCTCGTCGTGGGGGCCCATGCGGTGGCGTTCTACGCGGAGCCGCGTTACACCAAGGACCTCGATGTCTGGGTCGAGGCCTCGCCGCTCAATGCTCCGCGTATTCTGGCCGCCTTGCACAGCTTCGGCGCGCCACTGGCGGGTGTCACCGAAGGCGACTTCGTCGTGTCGGGCGCCGTGCTTCAGATCGGCGTAGCGCCCAACCGCATCGACATCACCACCACATCGACGGCGTCACATTCGAAGCGGCGTGGCCCAACCGGCTCTCCGCCGCCTTTGGCGACCAGTCGATCTGGGTCATCGGCGGAGTTGATGCAGAACACGACGGCCGTCGCTCGGCCCCAGGACCTTCTCGATCTGGCGATGCTCGAGAAGCACGGCTGACGAAGCCGTCGGAGGGCGACGGCGCCTCGATGCCACCAGGGGATCGCGCGGAGCGTCTCGATGCGCGATAGACTCCCCATCTCCATGCTCGCCGATCTACTCGCCGGCCGCTACCGCATCCTGTCGCCCCTCGGCGCCGGCGGCATGGGCGAAGTGTTCCTCGCGGAAGACACGCGGCTCGAGCGCCGGGTGGCCGTGAAGATGCTGCCGGCCTCCGTCGAAGCCGACGCGGTGGCCCGCGAGCGGCTGCGCCGCGAGGCGCTGGCTGCGGCGGCGCTCGACCACCCCTATATCTGCAAGGTGTTCGAGATCGGCGACGCCGACGGCCGCGTGTTCATCGTGATGGAGTACGTGGAAGGCGACACGCTGCACGTCGTCGCGCGACGCGCGCTGCTCCCGGTGCGCCAGGTGGTCGACATCGCGCACGAGCTGGCCCAGGCGCTCGACGCCGCCCATCGGCGTGGCATCGTGCACCGCGACTTGAAGCCCGCCAACGTGATGGTGACGCCGCAGGGACACGTGAAGGTGATGGACTTCGGCCTGGCCAAGCAGGTCGTCGCGCGCCCCAGCCCGTCGCGCGATGGCGCTGCTGGCGATCCGGGCACCCAGACTCGCGCCGCCGCGGAATCGACCGGCGCGCCCGTGGCGCTCACCGACGCCGGCACACGCATCGGCACGCCGGCCTACATGTCGCCGGAGCAGATCCTGGGCGCCTCGCTCGACCCGCGCTCGGATCTGTTTTCGCTCGGCGTCATCCTGCACGAGCTCGCCACGGGCCGCCATCCGTTTCTCCGCGACGACCCGAGCGACACGATGGCGGCGATTCTGCGCGACGCGCCCACACCGGGATCACGCGACGCGGACGAGCCCGCCGGCTTCGGCGCCGTCATCCACCGGCTGCTCTCGAAGGCCTGCGCCGAACGGCACCAGACCACCGCGGCGCTGCTCGACGACCTCGAGGCGCTGCGGACCAACGCGTGGTCGTCATCGCGCACGACCACCACGGCGCCCGCGACCCCGGCCGAACGCACCCCCTTCGTGGGGCGCGACGCCGAGGCCACCGAGCTGGCGCGCCTGCTCGACCAGATGCTCACCGGCCAAGGCGGCCTGGTGCTCGTGGGCGGCGAACCCGGCGTGGGCAAGACGCGGCTGGCGCGCGAGCTGATGGCCACGGCGCGCCAGCGTGGCTGCTTGTGCCTGACCGGCCACTGCTACGAGATGGAAGGCGCGCCGCCGTTCGTGCCATTCGTCGAGATGATCGAGCAAGCCGTTCACCTCTTGCCACAAGCGGTGCGCGCGGCCATGGGGGAGGTGGCCCCCGAGATCGCGGCGATGGTGCCGAGCCTGCGCCGCACCTACAGCGACATCCCGCCGCTGCCCGAGGTGCCCGCCGACCAACAGCGGCGCCTGATCTTTGGCGCGTTCCTCGAATACATCCGGCGCGGGACGCAGAAGTCGCCGGTCGTGATCTTGCTCGACGACCTGCACTGGGCCGACGAATCGACGCTGCAGCTCCTGCAGCACCTCACGCCGCACCTGGCCACGATGCGCGTCCTCATCGTCGGCACCTATCGCGACGTGGAGCTCGACGTGACGCGGCCGTTTGCCAGGACGCTCGAGTCGCTGGTGCGGCAACGCCTCGCGACGCGCATCGCGCTCCGGCGGCTGCACGAGTCGAGCGTGCAGGAACTCTTGGCCAGGATGAGCGGGTCGGCGCCGCCCTCCGGCCTGGCCAAGGCCGTGTTCCGCGAAACCGAGGGCAATCCCTTCTTCATCGAGGAGGTCTACCAGCACCTGTCCGAGGAAGGGAAGCTCTTCGACGCGAGCGGCGCGTGGAAGGCCGACCTCCGCGTGGACACGATTGAGGTGCCCGAAGGCGTGCGCCTGGTGATTGGCCGCCGGCTCGAAAGACTGGGCGCCCACGCACGCACGGTGCTGACCGCCGCCGCGGTCGTCGGCCGCACGTTTCCGCTCGACGTGGTGCAGGCGTGCGTGGACCTGTCAGACGACGAGGTGCTCGACGCCATCGAGGAAGCCGAGCGCGCCCAGCTCGTGGCCGCGGACGCCAGCCAGCGGACGGCGCGCTACGGGTTCGTGCACGAGCTGATTCGATCGACCCTTGTGAACAGTTTGTCGCTGCCCCGACGGCAGCGCCTGCACCTGAAGATCGCCGATGCGCTGGAACGGCTGCGGGCCGCCTCACTCGACAGCCACGCGTCGGTGCTCGCGCATCACCTGTATCAGGCCGGCGGCGTGGCCGACACGGGCCGCACGGCACAGAGCCTCCTGCGGGCGGGTAAGCGTGCCCTTACGGCAGGCGCGTTCGAAGAGACGCTGGAGATGTTCGACCACCTGCTCAGTCTCGAGCTGCCCGAATCCGATCCCTTGCTCGGCGAAGCGAGCGAGCATCGCGGGGAGGCGCTCGCCGGACTCAAGCGCTACGACGACGCGATCGCGGCGTTTGAGCGCGCATTGACGATCTACAGCGCGGTCAAGGACGATGCGGGCATCGCCCGCGCCGCCAGAAGCGGGGCGAACTGTGACCTGTGGCGCGGGCGGGCGGCCGCTGGGGTGGCAATCCAGATGCGGGGACTGCACGCGCTCTCGAAGGACGCCGCGCGCGAACGCGCGCTCTTGCTGTCGTGGGCCGCGGTCGGTCGGATGTCCCCCGCGCACCTCGACGAGGCCTGGCAGTGGATGGACGAGGCGACGGCGATCGCTGAGCGCCTGGCCGACCCCGTCGTAATGGGGAGCGTCCTGGTCGGCCAGACCATGGGCCAGCGAGTGTGCTGCGAGTTCGAGGCGGCGGGGGCGACGGCTGAAGAGGGCCTTCACCTGGTGGGCGTGAGATCGGTGTGGGATCGTGCCGATCTGCTCAGTAGCCTGAATCTTTCTGCGTACTATCTCGGTCGCTTCGCGACCTGTGACGAACGGCTACCTGAGCTCGCCATCGTGGCCGGCCGCGCCGGCCATCACGGCGCGGTCTGGGTTCACGCGCGCATTCGGTCAGGGCTCCAGTTGGCGCGCAGCGGCGACATCCGGGCGGCCCTCGGCGATGCAACCCAGGCACTCGGTGGACCGATCTTCAAGTTTATCAACCGCACCTCTGTGGGGATACTCAGCCTCTATCTTGGCATGGAGGACCAGGCCCTCGAGCACCTCGAGACGGCCGTCGCAGAACAATCGTCGGACTACTTCTTCCAGGGCATGCCCGAGGCCAACCTGTTCGCGGCGGCCGCCCTCACCGGCCAGCTCGATCGCGGACGGGCGTTGATCCCGTCGGTGGTTCCGAGGTTGCCGGTGTCCGGGCGCCGCAACGTGCAAGGCGCGTTCTGCGCGCTCGATGGATTCGTCTTGGGCCTCACGCTGATCGGCGATCGCGACCGCTGCGGCGCGCTCTACCCGCTGACGCTCGACTACATCCATACCGGTCTGGTGTTCTCGGCTTTCAACGTCGGAGCCAACAATCCGCAACTGGCCGCGGCCCTGGCCGCGGACGCCGCCGGGCTGGTCGACCAGTCGCGGGAGCACTTCGAAACCGCGCTCCGCCAGGCGCGTGAGGTGCCCGTCCGCCTTCTGCAGCCCACGGTCTTGTACTGGTACGGACGCGCGCTCTCGACCGGCGCGGACCCCGCCGACCGCGCACGCGGCCGTGCCATGGTCGAAGCCGCGCTCACCGACTTCCGCGCGCTCGAGATGGTGCTGCACGCAAATCTGGCGGAGCAGTTCCTGCGCGAGGGCCGGTAGGTCAGCCAGGCCCAGCCGACGGGGTCGTAGCCTCAGAGCCAACAGACAATCGGCGGTCCCCGCGGCTCAGACGGAGTCGCCGTCAGACTGCTGCTGGTGCGCACGAGCCGTTGCTACAAGCGGGAGGGCCACTGCTGGCGCTCATGGAAGACCGCGATGATCTCCAGGCGTTCAGGCCCTACGCGGTACGGAATCACGTAAGGCGTGCCAGGGACGACGAGTTCGCGCGTGCCCGCCAGGCGCCCAGGCCGCCCGACATTGGGTAACTCGGCCAACCGCTCGACGGCCGCCAGAAGCGCCAGCGCGACGCCGGCTGCGGCGGCAGGGTTGTCGCGCGCGATGTAGGCGCGAAGGGCCGCCAGGTGTTGGATCGCCCGCGGCGACCAGACGACCGTCACGCCGAGGGCGCCTTGCGCTCACGCTTCCCGCCCCACGAACGAAGCCAGGTCGCGACGTCCTGGTGTTTGACGCCCCGTCCTTCATCCAGCTCCTCACGGCCTGCCTCCATCTCGTTCAGCTGCCAGGTTTCCGCCGCCACGAACGCGGTGATGGCTTCAGCGGCGAGAAACGACTTGGAGCGGCGCGCGCGTCCGGCGAGTGCCTCCAGCTGCTTCTTGGTCCGCGCGTCGATGCGCACCGAAAGAGTTGTGCTCGTATGTGGCATGTTGTATACAAGATACTACACGTCGCGTATCATAACGATCAGGCAAGCGACCATTTCGATATCGCGCTTCGTCAGGCACGCGACGTGCCCATCCGCCTCCTCCTCCAGCCCACGGTCGAGATAGACTGCACGTCTCGATGCCCCCCGATCTGCTCGCCGGCCGCTATCGCATCCTGTCTCCCCTCGGCGCCGGCGGCATGGGCGAAGTGTTTCTCGCCGAAGACACGCGCCTCGAGCGCCGCGTGGCCGTGAAGATGCTGCCGGC
>JANORI010000883.1:0-3722 GCA_031415235.1 Acidobacteriota bacterium
CCAGTCCTCAGGACTGCTGGTTGGCGCACCAGGGGTCCATACAGCTCACGTAGGCCGAGGGGCGAGCGAATCGTCGTGCCCTGGCATCTCCAAATCGGTGGCGGTCATCTCAGCCAATCGGATACCATTCGCCGGGAAGCCATGCCTCTTTCGATGGGCGTCCAATTTGGCCCGTACAGGGTGCTCGAGCTTATCGGATCCGGTGGGATGGGCGAGGTCTACCGTGCCCACGATGACACCCTTGATCGCCAGGTCGCGCTCAAGATCCTGCCGGACGCGGTTGCGCGTGACGCAGACCGTCTCGCGCGCTTCAGGCGCGAGGCGCGCGCGCTCGCCTCGCTGAACCACCCCAACATCGCCATCATTCACGGCCTCGCGGAATCCGGCGAGGCGCAAGCGATCGTGATGGAACTCGTCGAGGGGCCGACGCTTGCCGAACGCGTCGCCCAGGGCGCGCTGCCGGCCGAGGAAGTGCTGCCGATCGCGCGGCAGATCGCCACCGCCCTGACGGCCGCGCACGACCGCGGCATCATCCACCGCGACCTGAAGCCCGCCAACGTCAAGGTGAGGCCCGACGGCACGGTGAAGCTCCTCGATTTCGGGCTGGCGAAACTGGCGGCCTCACCCGACCAGGAGACAGTCGCCAGCGACGGCGCGGCGACCGAGTACGGGCTCGTGATGGGTACGCCGCCCTATATGTCGCCCGAGCAGGCACGCGGCGAGGTGCTCGATGCCCGCGCGGATCTCTTCTCGTTCGGCGCACTGCTCTATGAGCTCGCCACGGGCACGCGCGCGTTTCAAGCGCCGTTCGATAGGACGCCTCCGTCGCTCGCCCGCCTGCCTCGCGCGCTGCGTCCCATCGTCGGCAAGCTGCTGCAACCGGAGCGCGACGCGCGCTACACATCGGCAGCCGAAGTCGCCGCCGATCTCCGACGGCTCGACGAAGACCACGCGGGGATGAGCGCCAGACGACGCAGTTGGCTGTTGGGCGCGGCCGCCGTGCTGGTGGCGTCGATTGCGGCATGGACGCTGTCACGAAATACCAGCCCCTCAGGCCCGGTCACATCGAGCTCGGACTACACGCAACTCACGGATCTGGCGGAATCCGCCATGGCCCCCAGCATCTCGCCAGACGGCCGCATGGTCACCTTCAAGGTCGGCGAGAACTTCTTCCTGGGCAGCGGTCAGATCTACGTCAAGTTCCTTCCAAACGGCGAGTCCGTACAGCTCACTCGCGATCGACAGGCCAAGTACGGTCCCGTCTTCACGCCTGACGGTTCACGGGTGGCGTACACACAGATGGAGCAGGGGTGGGACACGTTCACCGTGCCGGTGCTCGGCGGCGAACCGACGCGGCTGCTGCCCAACGCTTCGGGCCTCACGTTCCTCACGGGTGGCCGCGTGCTGTTTGCCGAAATTCGCGGTGGTCTTCACATGGGCATCGTCGCCGCCACCGAACGCCGCTCCGAGACGCGAGACGTGTACTTCCCGCCGCACCAGTTGGGGATGGCGCACTTTGCGCATGCCTCACCGGATGGCCAGTGGATTTTGCTGGTGGAGATGGACCAGACCCACGCCTTCGGCCTGCCATGCCGGCTGGCACCGGCCGACGGCGCCTCGGCGGGCCGCGAGGTTGGCCCACGGGGCACGTGCGCGTCCGCGGCCTGGTCTCCGGACGGTCGGTGGATGTACTTCGGCGCCAATGTTCGGGGCCGCTCGCATCTGTGGCGCCAGCGCTTTCCGGACGGAACACCGGAGCAGATCACCACGGGGCCCACGGAAGAGGAGGGCGTGACGGTCACGCCCGATGGCCGGTCGCTCATTACCGCGCTCGGGATTCGTCGGAGCTCCATCTGGCTTCACGACGCGACCGGCGAGCGCGCCATCGTGGCGGAAGGGTACGCGAGGCTGCCGCGGCTGTCGCAAGACGGCAGGCGGGTGTTCTTCCTCCTGCGGCCAGCAGCCGACTCCCAGACCTCCGAGTTACGCGCGCTGGAGATCGCCACTGGGGCCACGCAGACCCTCATCCCGGGCGTCTCGATCGTCGAGTACGACATCTCCAGGGACGAGTCCGAGGTCGCCTTCACGACTCAGGAGGGCAGAGAGTCGCACATCTGGATCGCGCCTCTGGATCGCCGGAGTCCGCCACGGCGGATTGCCTCAGCTGCCGACCAAGTGTCCTTCGGCCCTGCGGATGATCTGATCTTCCGGTCGCTCCAAGGACCGGCCAACGCCGTGGTGCGCATCGGCAAGGATGGAGCACGGCGTCAGCACATCGACGCGCCCTCGGTGCAGGAGAAGGGGGAGGTCTCCGCCGACGGCCAGTGGGTAATCGTGTACTCCCCGGGGTCCGGCGAAACGGAGCCCGTCGCGACGTTCGCCGTGCCGGTTGACGGTGGGCCCGCCCGCCGGATTTGCATACCCTACTGCGAAGTGGGCTGGTCAGCCGATGACCGGTTCTTCACCATCGGCGTCGATCTCGATTTCGCGTCCGGAGTCCCGGGCAGGACCCTTGTCGTTCCGCTCGCCGAGCCTTCGTCGATCCCGGCGTTACCCGCGCCAGGCGTGCATGCGATGTTTGGGTACGCCGCCCTGGCGAAGCAGCCTGGCGTGCGCGCGCTCCAACACGGTGGCGTGTCAATCGGATCCGACCCGACCACATATGTGTTCACGAAGAGGGAGTTCCACACGAACCTGTTCCAGATCCCATTGCGGCAGTGATCGCGCGCGGCACGCATGTGTGCTGCGCGCGCTTGGATCCCGTCCACATCCTGGCTCGACAGACGAATACTCAACCGGCGCTCCTTGCGGAACGTGGCCTTCGCGTAGCGCGTCCGTTCGCGCTTCCGACGAGCACACGAAGCAGTCCCACCTGCCGTCCCGTATTCTTGGGACATCGGGCCAGTGCCTTCCTCACCTTGGCCCGTGTGGCCGCGGGATCACTGTCCGAGGCCAACTACCGCACCAGGCGCGGGAGCGTGGGCAATGCATCCCACGATCGCCAGCCTGAGGTCGCGAGCTGCGACGAGTATTGGCCGACTCACCTCCGGGCCTGCCGGCCCACACACCCCCATCGCTTATGCCGTCAATCGCTTTCGCGGCCGCCCACCCTTGGCGCCGTTGGCGCGCGCGGCGTTCGCCTTCGCCGTCGAGCGGCGCAGGCCGCCCCGCTGTCCGGTCGCCCGTGCAAAGAGACGCGTGCCGAACGTCCGCTCCACCAGCCCAGGCACGTAGACGTCGACATCGAGCGCCGGCCACGAGAGCACGTCGCCGGCCGGAGACACGCGGATCGCGTCGAGGGCCGACCTCGACATGCCGGCGAGACCGGGCACGACCTGCCGAGGCACGGTGATCACGCCGCCACTGCGGAACTCGAGACGTTCGTCGTCCCTCGCCGCGATCACCTCGAGGAACGCCGCATTCATCACGGTCGGACTCCGGGTCGCCGCGACTGGCGGGGCGATGGTGCTGAGGGAGTTCGCGCCCTGCGGCGGCGGTCGGCCGTGGGCGTGTGAGCGGCCGACGGACCCAGGAGTTCCCGCACGAGGTCTTGCATCCACGCGGGCAGCGTGGCCAGGCCAGCACGGAGGTCACTGCGTAGGTCTCAACCCCTAACTGTCGCTGCGATTCGGGAGCCGCTCTGGGAGCGTCGGGCAGGACGTCTCGGCGCGAGTCAGCCGGCGCCCAGCGCTCGTGCGGCGGTCCGTGATGTGTCTAGCCTC
>JANORI010000884.1:0-7783 GCA_031415235.1 Acidobacteriota bacterium
CCCACGCGTTACTCACCCGTTCGCCACTCTACTCAGGACCGAAGTCCCTTTCGCGTTCGACTTGCATGTGTTAGGCACGCCGCCAGCGTTGATTCTGAGCCAGGATCAAACTCTCAAGTTAAAGTGATTGTCCTTCGACGCTCCTTGCGGCTCGTCGTCGGGCATCTTCTCAACCAGAGGCGCTTGTTGGCCCTTCTGTTTGTTACGTCTTGTGATGACCCGCATCGACCCTTGCTTGCGCTCAGGCCCTGCGAGTCGGCTGTCACTTTGACGGGCTGGTTTCCGCCGTCGCTCTCGCTTGCGCTCGAGTGACAGCGGACTTGTGTGCACGTTCTATCTAGTTTTCAAAGAACCGAGGTGGTGCGCCTCGCGGCGCGTTCCCCGCCGTCGCACTTGCGACGACCCTCTTTAGGGGAACCCTCCAATCTTACCCCGCTGTTTTCGGCTTCGTCAATAAAATTATCGCCATCGAGACGATTATTTTGCTGTCGAGCTTCGTCGCCCTTGCAGAAAAACATCTAAGGCGGCGGGTCGAGCGGTCACGCGGTCTCAGACCGGAGACAACGTGTCGAACCTATGAATCGTATCGCTGGGTAAACGGGCTGTCAACCCCTTACTCGTGATGTACCGCTGTATTCCGTGCAGTAGTGTGAAGTTCAGCGCTCAACCCGAATCACGCGACGCTCGCGCTGGCCTTTTCGAAGCACCAAGACGTCTCCGCCGATCATATCAGCGCTCGTCACTCGGTTCTCGGCCTCTGTGACGCGTCGGTCGTTCACGTACAGGCCACCTTGCTTGATGAGCCTCACGGCTTCGCCCTTGGACTGAACGAGCGATGCGCGTACAGCTGCGTCAGCCACAAGCAGTCCGTCGCCGAGGAAAGACGTCGCCGGCAAGTCAATCGAAGGCACGTCGTCGAACACCATCAGAATGTCCGCAGGGTCCGCGTCGATGAGTTTTCCGCCAAAAAGTACCGCCGACGCGCGCTCGGCGCGCGATAGCGCTTCGTCGCCATGCACGGTTCTGGTCAGCACGCGAGCAAGTTCGCGCTGTGCGTCACGCTTCTCGGGCGCCAATTCATGAGCTCGACCAATCACCTCGATGTCTTGCTCTGAAAGAAACGTGAACCACCGCAAGAAATGCAGCGCGTCCCGATCATCGCTGTTCATCCAGAACTGGTAGAACCGGAAGGGCGATGTCCGCGCAGGATCGAGCCAGACCGTGCCGGCTTCGGTCTTGCCGAACTTCGTGCCCGCGCTGGTCGTGACGAGCGGCAGCACCAGCCCATGCGCCTTGGCGGCCCGTACCCGGCGAATCAGGTCACAGCCGGCGACGACGTTGCCCCATTGGTCGCTGCCTCCGGCCTGGAGCCGACAGCCGAAGCGGTCATGCAGTACGAGGTAGTCGTAGGCCTGAAGCAGCTGGTAGCTGAACTCGGTGAACGATAGGCCGTCCTCGGAGCCGAGACGGCGCTTCACCGACTCCTTGGCCATCATGTAGTTGACGGTAAAGTGCTTGCCGGTATCGCGCAGGAACTCGAGCAGCGAGACGGAGCGCAGCCAGTCGGCGTTGTTGACCATCCGCGCCGGGTTCCGGCAAGCACCGAAGTCGAGAAAGCGCTCGAGCTGCCTGTGAATTCCCTCCGCGTTGGCCTCGACTTGCTCGACGGTCAGCAGAGAGCGCTCGTTCGTCTTGCCGCTCGGGTCGCCAATCAGGCCCGTGCCCCCACCCACCAGGGCAATCGGCGTGTGGCCGCAACGCTGCAGACGCGCGAGCGCCATGATCGGCAGGAGCGAGCCAACGTGCAAGCTCGAAGCTGTCGGATCGAATCCGATGTATGCGGTGACCGACTCGGTCGCCAACACCTGGTCGAGGCCTTCCGTGCGGTCGTAGAGCAGGCCGCGCCAACGAAAGTCGTCGAGGACGTTCACGCGCAACACTATACCGCCTCGCCCGGACGTGACCCCGCGGTGGGCTAACATGGCGACACGGGCACGATGTCCAACGACTCCTGGCGTCTCACTCGGCGAGCGGCACTGAAGGGCCTCGTGGCTACGGGAGCAGGCGTGCTCGTGGGCCGTGTGGGCTACGGCGTCGTGTACGAACGCCACCAAATCCGCTTGGAACACGTCGACCTGCACGTGGTGGGACTCCCGCGGGCCCTGGATGGATTGCGGATCGGGCTCATTACCGACGTGCATTCGAGTGACACCGTGCCCGACGCGGACATCCAGGCGGCCGTGGAGTTGCTGCAACAGGCCAGCCCCGACCTGGTCGCGCTTGGGGGCGACTACGTGACGGATGCCAACATCCGACGGGCGACGCCCGTCGCCGAACTGCTCGCGCCGCTCGCCAACGCGCCCTCAGGGTCGTTTGCCGTGCTCGGGAATCATGACGACGATCGGGTGGTGCCCGCCGCCCTGGCTGCGCGCGGTTTCGCGGTGCTGCGCGATCAGCGCACGCAGATCACGGTCCGAGGCGAGCCTGTGGATATCGCGGGAGTGCGCTACTGGACACGTCGGTTGAGCGACGTAGCAAAGGTCGTGCAGGGGAGCGGCCCCACCACGCTGCTCCTGGCACACGATCCGCGGCGGCTGGCCGAAGCCGCGGCGCTCGATGTTCAGCTCGTGCTCGCGGGCCATACGCATGGCGGCCAGGTGGTCCTGCCGGGACTTGGGGCAATCGCCGCTCGCCGCTTCCCGGTCTTGGCCGGGCAAGCCAGTGAGCGCAATTGCACGCTCTATGTGAGCCGCGGCGTCGGCACGGTCGTCGCCCCAGTGCGAATCAACTGCCCAGCGGAAGTGTCGGTGCTCACGCTGCGCACCGCCGCTCAGATCTAGCTCGACTGACGGTCGACGAATCGTCGACCGTCGATGTGCCACCCGCCCGCCAGCACCCGCGCCACCGCCTCCGGCAGCAGTCGGTGCTCTTCGACGAGGATGCGAGCCGCGAGCGATTCCGCTGAATCCTCTTGCAGCACTGCCACGGCCGCCTGCCGCACGATCGGCCCGGCGTCGAGCTCAGGCGTCACGAGATGCACGGTGCAACCGGCAACCGTCACGCCGTGAGCGAGGGCCTGCCCTGCTGCGTCAAGGCCCGGGAAAGCAGGTAAGAGCGACGGGTGGACGTTGAGCACCGGGCCAGGAAACTCCTCCAGAAACCTCGCGCTCAGGCGCCGCATGAATCCCGCCAGACAAACGACGTCGACCTGACGGGCCCGAAACATCGCGGCGAGGTGCGCATCATAAGCGTCGCGGCTTGGCCATCCTCGATGCGACACGATCAGGGTTTCGATGCCCGCCGAAGCGGCCTTCGACAGCGCCGGCACGTCAGGCACATTCGAGATGACGAGCACGATCGCGGCCTGCAACCGGCCCTCCCGGACCGCATCGATGAGCGCCTGCAGGTTCGAGCCACGGCCCGATACGAGCACGCCAAGCCGCCGCCCGTCCGGCGGACCCTGGCGGTCAGACATAGTGGACGCCAGGACGACCCGACACGATCCTCCCGATCTCATGCACCTGTTCGCCGGCCTGTTGCAGCATCGTCACCACGCGCATCGCGTCGCCGCCGGACACAGCGACAACAAGACCGATGCCCATGTTAAAGGCGCGGAACTGGTCGTCCGGCGCCACTCCGCCGGCACGACCGAGCCACTCGAACACAGGCAACACTGGCCACGACCCAAGCCGCACCGCGGCCGCGGTGCCCTCGGGAAGAACCCTGGGCAGGTTGTCGGTCAGGCCCCCGCCGGTGATGTGGGCCATGCCCTTCACGAGGCCAGCAGCCAGCAGTGGCTGGACCGCCTGCAGGTACGACCGGTGCGGCCTGAGAAAGGCCTCGCCCACCGTCTCGCCAATCTCGGGCACGTGGCTGTCGATCTGTAGTCCGAGCGTGGTGAAGGCGATGTGCCTGGCCAGAGAGTAGCCGTTGGTGTGCAGTCCCACCGAGGGCATACCGAGCAGCACGTCGCCCGGTACCAACGCCCGTCCGTCGATGAGTTTCGCGCGCTCGACGGCGCCGACGATGAAGCCTGCAACGTCGTATTCGCCGTCGGCGTAGAACCCCGGCATCTCCGCCGTTTCGCCACCAAGCAGCGCGCAGCCATTCTCGCGACACGCAACGGCCAGACCTGTGACGATCTGCTCGGCGACGTCAGGCAAGAGACGTCCGGTGGCCAGATAGTCTAGGAAGAACAGCGGCGTGGCACCCTGAACCAGGATGTCGTTCACGCAGTGGTTCACGAGATCGCGGCCAATCGTCTCGTGCACGCCAGCCATGAACGCCACCTTCAGCTTCGTGCCCACGCCATCGGCGCTCGACACCAGCACCGGATCGTGCCAGCCCCCGCCCATCGAAAACAGCCCGCCGAACGACCCGATGTCCGACAGCACGCCAGGCGTAAACGTGCCGCGGGCGATCGACTTGATGCGGCGCACCGTCTCGTTCCCGGCGTCGATGTCGACCCCGGCGGCCTTGTAGCTCGTGCCGCTCATACGACGGGCTCTGTCGGCGCCGCTGCGCCCCTGGTGTCGAGCTTCAGCGCAAGCTGCAGATAGGCTTGCTGATCGCGGGGGAACGCCACCGGATAGCGACCGGTGTAGCACGAGGTGCAGTAACGCCCGCCATCCGGAGTCACGGCCTTCAGCAGGCCCTCGAGGCTCAAGTAGGCCACCGAGTCGGCTTCGAGGTATCTGCGAATTTCTTCGAGCGAATGGGTCGCCGCGATGAGCTCACTGCGCTGCGGCGTGTCGACGCCGTAGAAGCACGGCGAAATCGTGGGCGGACAGCTGATGCGCACGTGCACCTCGACCGCACCAGCCGCGCGCACCATTTTCACGATCTTCCGGCTCGTCGTGCCGCGCACGATCGAGTCATCAATGAGAATTACCCGCTGGCCGTTCAACACACTGCGCACCGGGTTCAGCTTCACCTTCACACCGAAGTGACGGATCGACTGCGCCGGCTCGATGAACGTGCGGCCGACGTAGTGATTGCGGATGAGCCCGAATCGCATCGGCACACCGGCCTCTTCGGCGTAGCCGATGGCCGCGCACACGCCAGAATCCGGAATGGGCACGACCACATCGGCGGCCACACCGGTTTCGCGAGCAAGCTGACGGCCCAGGCTGGTGCGCACGTCGCTCACGCTCTTCCCGAACACCTCGCTGTCGGGCCTGGCAAAGTAGACGTGTTCGAAGATGCAATGCGCGCTCGGCGCTGGTGGAAACGGCTTGACCGACCGCAGCCCATTCGGCCCGATGATCAGCACTTCGCCAGGCTCGACGTCACGCACGAACGTGGCGCCCACCAGATCCATCGCACAGGTTTCAGAGCAGATCACCCACCCGTCGCCGAGCCGCCCCAGTGCCAACGGCCGAAAGCCGTGCGGATCTCGCGCCGCCACCAACCGGTCCCTCGTGATGAACGCGAACGAAAACGCGCCCGTCAGCTTCGCGACCGACTCGATCAGGGCGTCGTCGACTCCGCCGGCCTGCGAACGGGCGAACAGGTGAAGCACGACCTCGGTGTCGCTGTTGGTCTGGAAGATGGAGCCCTGATGCACCAGCTCCTCGCGGATCTCGCGGGCATTGACGATGTTGCCGTTGTGGCAAATTCCGACCTGTCCGTGCACGCACTCGATGAGCAGCGGCTGCGCGTTCGCGATCGTGCTCTCGCCGGCCGTGGAATACCGCGTATGGCCGATCGCAACCTGCCCGGGTAGCGTGGCCAGCGCGGGTTGCGTGAAGATATCGGCGACGTAGCCCATCTGGCGCACGGCGCGCACGCGCACGCCGTCGGAGACGGCTATGCCGGCGCTCTCCTGCCCACGATGTTGCAGCGCGTAGAGCCCCAGGTACGCCATCTTTGCGGCCTCGGCATGGCCGTAGATGCCGAAGACGCCGCATTCTTCGCGAAACTTGTCGAACATCGCGCGAGTCCTCGATTCGTTATCCGATTCGGCTGCGCGAACGCGGCGTCATGCCGAGCCCGCCGCCGTCTTGAAGTGCCGCCCGATCGCCGTCGCCCACACCAATTCGGCAGCGGCGGTCGCCATCCGTATCGCCGGCACGCCGGCGACGTCGATGCGAATCGCGGCGCCACCCGTCCGGCCAATCACGCGGGCCGGCACGCCGGCCCGAGCCGCCTCGCGCATGACCTCTTCGACCGACCCCTCGGGCACCGAGACCACCACCCGCGATGCGCTCTCGCCAAACAGCGTAGCCGCCTCCCCGAACGCGCCAAACCGGCCGGGCACCGCCTCGACATCGGCCTCCACGCCGATGCCGGCCGTGTCGAACGTGCATTCCGCCAGCGTGACCGCAAGCCCGCCGTCGGAACAGTCGTGAGCGGATTGCACGAGCTTCGACCGCACGAGTGACACAACGAGCTGCTGCAACGCGCGTTCGCGCTGCAGATCGAGCTGTGGCGGTTCGCCCTGAACCCGGCCCATCAGACGAGCGAGATATTCAGATCCGCCGAGCTCTCCAAGGCTGTCGCCGAGCAGGACCACCGCAGCCCCCGATGAGGTGAACGCGCGCGTGACCGAGCATGAGGCATCGGCGAGCAGCCCGACGACTCCGAGGACCGGCGTAGGATAGATGGCCCGCCCTTCGGTCTCATTGTAAAGGCTGACGTTGCCTCCCGTGATGGGCACGTCGAGCGCCCGGCACGCATCACCGATGCCGCGCACGGCCTCGCCGAACTGCCACATGATCTCTGGCCGCTCAGGGTTGCCGAAATTCAAGTTGTTGGTCGCGCCAATCGGCTCGCCGCCCGCGCAGGCCACGTTGCGGGCCGACTCGGCCACGGCCAGCATGGCGCCGCGGTAGGGGTCGAGGAAGCAAAATCGACCGTTGCCATCGACGGACACGGCAATGCCCTGCGTGGCCCCCTTGATTCGCACGACGCCCGCAGTCGTGCCAGGCTGCGCGATGGTGTTGGTGCCGACGGAGTGATCGAACTGCTGATAGGCCCAGCGCTTGCTCGCGATGATGGGCGATCCGAGCAGGGCCTCGAACGCCGCCTGCGACGACGGGGGCGACGGTAACTCCGCCAGGTCCAGCCGCTGCACCTCGGACTGCCACGCGGGGCGGGCCATGGGACGCCGGTACACCGGGCCTTCGTCGGTCAGTGCTCGCGTGGGCACATCCGCGACGAGGGTGCCGTGATGAAACAGCCGCACCCGGCCGGTACCTGTCACGTGGCCGACACGCACCGCGTGCAGGTCCCACTTCTCGAACACGTCTTCGACTTCGCGTTCACGGCCGGCCTTTGCCACGAGCAGCATGCGCTCCTGCGATTCCGACAGCATGATCTCGTAGGGGGTCATGCCGGTCTCGCGCTGGGGCACGAGCGACACCTCGACGTCCATGCCGCTCTCGCCGCGCGAGCTCATCTCGGATGTCGCGCAGGTGAGGCCCGCTGCGCCCATATCCTGGATGCCCACGAGCGCGTCGGTCTTCATCACCTCCAGGCAGGCCTCCATCAGGAGCTTCTCCATGAAAGGATCGCCGACCTGCACGGCCGGACGTTTCTCGGCCGACGACTCATCGAACTCAGCCGACGCCATCGTGGCGCCGTGGATACCGTCGCGACCGGTCTTGGCGCCCACGTAGAACACGGGGTTGCCAACCCCGGTCGCCTGCCCCTTGATGATCTCGTCGTGGCGCGCCAGCCCAAGGCAGAGCACGTTCACCAGGGGATTGCCAGCGTAGGCCTCGTCGAACACGATCTCGCCGCCGATGGTCGGGATGCCGATGCTGTTGCCGTAGCCGCCGAT
>JANORI010000885.1:0-7149 GCA_031415235.1 Acidobacteriota bacterium
CTCATAAGTCAGGGGGCATCATGACGTGCGATCCAAGTAGTCCGCGAGGTCCGCGTCTACGACTTCCGGGCGGCCTCGGAACAGCGTCTCCTGCACCTCGATCACCGCCTGCTGGGCATTGCGGCCCGGCCGGTAGGCGTACTGCTCGGGTGAAAGGTCGGCTTCGAAGATCGGTTCGAGCACCAGCATCGCTGCTGTCATGCAGACCCGATCTCGCAGGGTCGAGATGCCCAGCGGCCTGAGTTTGCCGTTGGCCTTCGGTATGAACACTCTTTTGATGGGTCCGGTCGGTAATCCTCGTTCCTGAGCGCAAGCGCCAGTTCGCCGAGCCACCGCTGCACGCCGTACGCCTGGACATCCGCGAAGTCCTGACCGTCCACGCCCGGTGCGCCCTTGTTGGAGCGGCACTGAGCCCAGGCATGGGCCAGAACATCGTCACGGCTGATCTTGTCGTACAGCGCGTAGAAGCGATAGCCGGCTTCGGCCTTCGCTTTCGCGTGTAACGCCATCTGCAGTTTCTGAACACTGATCGGAGTTGATAGGTTGCCCAATCTCCTGCGTCCCTCATTGCTTATTGCGTCGGTCCTGAACTGAGGCCCCTTCCCTCCACCGGCACTACCCGGCTTCAGCGGTACTACGGGCCTCTCCGCCACCCCCAAGCGCCCGGCCTGTGCCGTCGCCGGCGTCCGGTTGGTCGTCCCCGACCACGCCCAGGGGCTTCCCGTGTTGCGTGCGCTTTCCTTGTGTACGTGCTGTCGCCACTACCCCGGCGCAGTCACTGGCGGTACTGCATCGCTCATCCGGCCAGTGATTTCAGCCTTCCCCGAAAGGGTTGTCGGGTCGGCCTGCGCATCGTCCTTTTCGAGGCTTGCTCAGCGTTCACTCGCGTTACGGCCCGCACACTCGCGCTGCCACCAATTCGTGGCACGCTTACCCGAAGGCTTCAGACATTTCGTCACCTCCATGCCTGCTCCGGTTGCTTCCGGCTGGAGCGGTTGCCGGGTGGGCCTTGCACCCACTGGAAAGCGCCGCCTTTTCACGGCGCACACCCTCAGCTGACGTAGCACTCGCAGAACTCGATGCTGCGAGGCTGCCGCTCGATTCGGGCCGCTCCGGCGCTCCGTGCCGCCGCGGTCATGGCATATTCCTCCACCACGCGGAACGGGCTGAAGGCCGACGGCAGCATGGTCCCGCTCGCATGCAGCTGGGCCCCTACGAGGCGCTGGTTTCGCTGGCGCAGCAAGGCGAACTGGCCGCCGGGTCTCTGAAGCAGTCTCCAAGAAGGGCGCGACGGCCTCGGCCCTCGTCAGTCTTGTCGCGCGCACTGAAACGGTTCAGTATCGGGCGTTGGCGGCTGGCGGAAGATCACATTCCGGCGATCACAAAATCCGCCACGCCGTCGTCGCATCGACCGGTTAAACGGGTCGAGGCCAACTAACGAATCGGGGGCTAACGCCATGCGCAAATTCAATGGGCTTTCTGCCATTCTTCTCGCCGGCTCCATGCTGGTGGGCGCCACGGCGCCCGCTTGGGCCGAGGACATCATCGTCAAGCTGTGGGCACGCGCCGACCGCTCGGGTCCGCTGCGCGCCGGCAACATCGTCGCCGCGGCGGAACCGCTGAACGCGGCACTCAAGGCCGCCGGCTCCGACAAGGTCGTGAAGGTCCAGGTCCATGAGGGCCCGGCCACCGGCTTCGACGCCGACGCGCTCGACATCCTCAAGGCCTTCGCCGTCAACCAGGGGCCGGACGTCTATGTCGCCGCCCATGAATGGGTCGGCGAGTTCGCCAAGGCCGGCTACGCGATGGAGCTCGACGGCTTCATCAAGAAGCATCCCTGGGCCTTCGACGACGTCATCCCGGTGCTCTGGGAGTCGACCAAGTACAAGGGCAAGATCCACGCCGTCCCGCAGGATTCCGAGATCCGCATGTTCTTCTACAACAAGGATCACCTGCGCAAGATCGGCAAGAGCGAGGCCTTCATCGAGGGCCTCCCCGACCAGGTCGAGAAGGGCCAGTTCACGATGCAGGACCTGTCGGCCCTCGCCAAGGAAGTGGTCGACAAGGGTGCGGCCAAGATCGGCATGATCCACCGGCCCAACGCCGGCCCGGACTATCTCATGACCTTCGCCGCCTTCGGCGCCAAGTTCATGGACGACGCCTCGGGCCAACTGCTCCTGCCGCTGCAGGCGATGCGCAAGGGCCTGGAGTGGTACGCCTGGAACGCGGCCAACGGCGTCACGCCGAAGAACAACACCTCGATGACCTGGGACGAGATCCAGACGGCCTTCAAGAGCGAGCAGGCTTTCATCTTCCATCAGGGTGTGTGGGCGGTCGGCGAGTGGCAGCTCGGCGACGCCAAGGGCAACACCTGGCCCAAGAATGCGGCGGGCTACTTCAAGAAGATCGGCTGGATCCACGCGCCGGCGGAGACGAAGGGCGGCCAGCCGGCCAACCTCTCGCATCCGATCGTCTACGTGGTGAATCCGAAGTCAAGGAACGCCGAGCTCGCGGCACTGCTGGTCGCTTTTGCGTCGCTGCCCTACTACAACACCAAGCACGCGGCGACAACGGCGCACACGGCGATCACGCATGGCCAGAAGAGCATGCCGCAATACGAGAACGCCTGGTACCTGCAGGCGGCGACTCCGATGCTGGCCCGCTCGACCTTCCTGCCCAACCATCCCGATTTCGGGCGCTACAACTCCGTGCTGTTCAAGGCGCTGCAGGGTGTGGAGACCGGAAGGCTGACGCCGGCCAAGGCCGTCGAGTTCCTCGAGGACGAGATGACCAACGAGCTCAAGAACAGCGTCAAGGTCATCAAGTAGCAAGACTGCGGCACGCGTCGCGATGCGTTCCCGCAGTCGTCTCTCTCCGAGCCTCCGGCAATGGGTGGACCGCACTCTGTTTCTGGGGCCGGCGACGCTGCTGCTGGTTCTGTTCTTCCTGCTGCCCGTGGTCGTCGATGTCGGCATCGCCTTCACCGATATGGGCCGCGACCTGCGGATCACCGGCTTCACCACCGAACATGCCGAGCGCATCCTGGGCGGTGACCGCCGCCTGCCGCAGATCATCGCCGTCACGCTCACCTACGTGCTCTGCACGCTGGCCATCTTTAATGTCAGCTACGGGCTGCTGCTGGCCCTGCTGACCACGGCGCTGCCAGACCGGGTCGGCGGCTTCTTCCGCGCCGTCTGGTTCATCCCGCGCGCCAGCCCGTCGGTGGTCTACGCGCTGCTCTGGAGCTGGGTGGTGGCGCCGACGAATTACGGCCTGCTCAACCAGGTCCTGGCCGGGTTCGGCTTGCCGGGCCTCGATCTCAAGAGTGACGCGCCGATGGTGGTGGTGGTGCTGGCCAACGGCTTCATCGGTGCCTCCTTCGGCATGATCATCTTCACCGGCGCTATCCGCTCGATCCCTCAGCACTTGTTCCACGCCGCGCGCGTCGACGGAGCCGGGGCGCTTGCCATCACCTGGCATATCACGCTGCCGGCGATCCGCTGGCAGATCAGCTTCGTGACGATCTACCAGGCGCTGTCGCTGCTAGTGAGCTTTGAATACATCTGGCTGATCACCAATGGCGGCCCGTTCTACGACACCACCGTCTACGCGCTCTATGTCTACCGGCGCGCTTTTGACAACGGCCAGTACGCCTACGGCGCCGCCCTGGCGCTGGGTCTGGTGATCGTCGGCGTGCTGGTGGCGCTGGTCCTGTGGCGGTTCTTCGACATGAAGGCCCTGCTGCAGAAGCCGCGTATCGAGGTGAATTGATGGATGTCGCCGCCATCAGCGCCCGTCCGTCCGCCCCCGACTGGGACCGCCTGGCGGCGCGCGCCCGCCGCCGGCACCGCACGGCGATGGGGCTGCTCTACATCGCCCTGGCGCTCGGCTCGCTGCCGATCCTCGTACCCTATCTCTGGCTCTTCACCGTGGCCTTCTCCGGCCGCACCGGCGCCAACACGGTGGTGCTGTGGCGCACGCTCGCCGTGCTGATGCCCGGGCTGGTCGCCTGGTCGATACTGCGCCTGGTGGTCGAAGACGCGAGACGCCGCCGCCTGCTTGAAATCGGGCTCGCCGTCGTCGTGCTGGTGACGCTGGCGTTCACCACCGGACCCTATCTCCATCTCGACAACTGGCGTTTCCTCTGGATCACCGACATTGCCGACCGCGTGCGTGGCGGCAGCTCGGGCACCGGCAGCAAGTATCCCAGTGTGTGGACCGCCTTCGGCAATTCGCTGCTCATCGCCGGCACCCAGATGCTGCTGGTCGTCACGACGGCCACGACGGCCGGTTACTACCTCTCGCGCTTCGATTTCCCCGGCCGCGCCGGCTACCTCAAAGGTCTACTGGTCCTGCATGCCTTCCCGGCAATGACCTTGATCATCCCGATCTTCCTGCTGACCTACTGGGTCGGGCTGCTCGACACGCTGGCGGGCGTGATCCTGGTGATCGTGGCGCTCGAGCTGCCCTTCGCCATCTTCGTCATGAAGGGCTTCTTCGACGCCGTGCCCTGGGATATCGAGATGAGCGGCATGACCGACGGCGCCTCGCGCCGGCAAGCCTTCTTCCTGCTCATCCTGCCGCAGGTGAAGATCGGCATACTGGCCATCGCCGTGTTCTCCTTCCTGCGCGGCTGGGAGGAATACGTTTTCGTGCGGACACTGCTGATCGAGAAATCAAACTGGACGATGAGCCTCTACCTGTTCTGGATGATCGACGACGTGATGGGCACCGATTACGCCATGGTCTCGGCCATGGGCGTGTTCTACGTCCTGCCCTCGGTCGTGCTCTACGCCTTCTGCCAGAAGTACCTGGCCCAGATGACCATTGGTGGGATCAAGGGTTGAACGCATGTCGCGGATCGAGCTGCACAAGGTGGGCAAACGCTGGGGTGAGGTAACGGCCGTCGAACCCCTCGATCTCGCCATCGCCGACGGCGAGTTCGTCGCCATCCTCGGGCCTTCGGGCTGCGGCAAGTCGACCCTGCTGTTCATGCTGGCCGGCATCTATACGCCGAGCGACGGCGCCATCCTGTTCGACGGCGCGGTGATCAACGACGTCGAGGCGCGCGACCGCAATGTCGGTATCGTCTTCCAGTCCTATGCGCTCTACCCGCATATGACGGTGCGCGACAACATCCTGTTTCCGCTGCGCTTCAAGGAGGTGTCGAAAGAGGAGGCGCTGAAGCGCGCCAACGCCGCCGCCAGCTTGGTCCGGGTCGAGGAGCTGCTGGACCGCAAGCCGGCGCAGATGTCGGGCGGCCAGCAGCAGCGCGTGGCCCTAGCGCGGGCGCTGGTCAAGGAGCCGCAGCTCCTGTTGCTCGACGAGCCGCTGTCCAATCTCGATGCCTCGCTGCGCACGACCATGCGCCACGAGATTCGCGGCCTCCAACGCAAGCTGGGCGTCACCACCATCCAGGTGACCCACGACCAGCTCGAGGCCACCACCCGGGCCGACCGCCTGATCTGCATGAGCAAGGGCCGGATCGAGCAGATCGGCAGCGCCGATGACCTCTACCACCGGCCCGACAGCCTGTTCGTGGCCGGGTTCATCGGCTCGCCGCCGATCAATCTCCTCGGCGCCGAGGTTTCCGGCGGCACACTGCGCTGCGGCGAGTCCAGCCTGCGAGTCGCTGGCAGCGGAGACGGCAAGCGGGTGCTCGGCGTCCGGCCGGAATCGGTAACGCTCGGCAACGGGCGTTTTCAGGGCGCGATCCACGACCTCGAGCCGCACGGCCGCGAGACGATCTATCACCTGAATTCGCCGCTGGGTCCCGTGCGGGCCCTCGAAGCGGGCGCCACGGCGCGCTTCAAGGTCGGCGACCAGGTGCCGTTTGGACTCGCCTCCACCTTGCTGTTCGATGCCGGCACGACGCGGCGCCTCGCCGAAGCGCGGGTGGATTCGGGCGCATGAAGCAGCCGGCAGCGCGGCTCAAATGGCACATGCTCCGCCGCCGCAAGTCCGATCCGGGGCATCTGCGCGCGAATCTGGAACAGGCCCTGCGGGCAGGAGCCGCCTGCGAGGTTGATCTGCACTTCACCTCGGATGGTCACGCCTTCTGCCTGCACGACGACACGCTTGACCGCGAGACCACCGGACGGGGACCGGCCGCACCGCTGCAGCGCGTGGAGATCGAGCGCCTGTGCCAGCGCGGCGCCGACGGGATGTCGCTTGAGAGTCCGCCCCTGTTTCTCGATGAGGTTGTTGACGCGGTTCGACGCTTCAGCCGGGCCGATGGCGGCCTCGTGCAGCTCGATGTCAAGGCGCCGGTCGCGGAGCTCGACAAGGCTGGCCTCGAGAGGATGGCCGCGGTCATTGGCGAAACGGCGCCACGCTTCATCGCCGGGGCCTGCAATTGGCAGATGCCCAAGCGCCTGGCCGCGGCGATTCCGGGGATGAAGGCCGGGTTCGATCCGCTCGATTTCTACCCGCGCACGCTGCCGCCCGACGCGCAAGCCTACCGGGCGCTGGGTGAGCGCACGCTGGCCACGGCGCCCGATGCGGCCATGTTCTATCTCGAGGCCCGCCTGGTGCTGGGTGGATTGACGATGGGGATCAACCTGGTCGAGATGACGAGCTGCAACGGCGCAAAAGTGGACGCCTGGACGGTCGACGCCAATCGCCCCGAACTGCGCGCCGATCTCGAAAAACTGGTGCGCGCGGGGGTCCACCAGGTGACCAGCAACGACCCCGACATTCTCGCTCCGCTGCTTCAGGACATCGCCGCATGCTTGTGACCGGCACGACCGAACGGATGACGCTGCCCTCTCTGGCTGAACGCCAGGCCATTATCGACGGACCGGTGACGCCGGCCGCCTTCAAGCGGGCTTTCGACGCGGCCACCTGTCTTCGCGAGGTCGAGATGCGGGCGCCAATCCGGCCGGCGACCGTCGGCGCGCGGGCGCGGATCGCCTTCTGGAACGCCGAGCGTCTTAAGTACCAGGCGCCGTCCGCCGAGTTGATGGCAAGTTTGCGCGCCGACGTGCTGATGCTTTGCGAGCTCGATCTCGGCATGGCGCGGACCGGCAACCGGCACACGACTCGTGATCTCGCCGACACGCTGGGCCAGGGCTATGTCTTCGGGGCCGAGTTCGTCGAGCTGGGGCTCGGCGATCTGCGGGAGCAGAAGGCGCATGCCGGCGAGACCAA